>NZ_JBQCGZ010000183.1:0-15807 GCF_051955155.1 Leifsonia sp. | reverse complement strand
GGGGGGGCGGTGGTGGGGGCGGGGGCCTTCGGACCCGGCGCCCCGCCGTGGGGGGTGGGGCCCGTGGAACCGCCCGCCCCCCACCCCCTGATTCAGTTCGGGGTCGCGCGCGCCGACCAGCAGCGTGACGGTCGGATGTGTCCTCCCGAGCTCGCGCAGCCGGTTCACGGCCTCCGGGTTCGCGTCCAGCTCCGCCTCGTAGCGCGCGGTGAACTCGTCGAACAGCGGGGCCTCGTGATGGAACCAGCGCCGCAGCTCGGGCGACGGCGCCACGTCCTTCAGCCAGAGGTCGATGCGCGCCCGTTCGCGGCTGAGGCCGCGCGGCCAGAGCCGGTCGACCAGCACCCGGAAGCCGTCCTCGACAGCGGCGTCCTCGTAGACCCGCTTGACCCGGTACATCCTCACCCCTCCTAGAGCATCGTGAGGGTCGGCTCCTCGTCCGTGCCCACCGGGAAGTGCGCGAGGAAGACCACCCCCTCCGGGCCGGCGTCGAACCGTGCGATCCTGGCGCCCTCCTCCTCGTAGAAGGTGTCGCCGGCGCCGAGGGTCCGCTCGGGGCCGCCCTCCACCTGGTAGATCGCGGAGCCGCTCTCGATCGAGCCGACCACCGGCCCGTTGTGCAGGTGCAGCCCGCCGGCCACGTTCGGCTGCATGGTGATCCGGCGGGTCTGGATGCGGCCCACCGGGCGCGGGTTGGCGAGGGTCACGTCCTGCACGATCGCCCGCTCGACCGGCGGGACCTGCTCGGCGCTCACAGCGGCGCCAGCAGCGCGCGGCGCAGCCGGTCGCTGAGCCCCGGCGGCACCTCGACCTGCACCGCGAGCGCCTGGATGGCGCGGCTGAAGTAGTTGCGCGCCGCGGCGGCAAGGGTGATGTCCACGATCTCGCGGTCGGTGAAGCCGAGCTCGCGCAGCCGGAGGCTGTCGGCCTCGGTCATGGCGGCGGAGTCGGTGCTGATGCGCTCGGCGTACTCCATCATCGCGACCTCGGCCTCGCTCAGCCCCGCCTGGCGGTAGTCGCGGGCGATGGGCTCCAGCTCCTCCTCGTCCATCACCTTCAGGGTCTTCCTGCCGTGCGCGAGGCGGCAGTGCTCGGAGTGCACGCCCTGCGCGGCGGCGAGGGTGACCAGCTCGTAACGGCGCACGCCGAGCTGGGAGACGATCGCCTTCACGAGCTGCTCCCAGGCGAGGTAGGCCTCCGGGTTCGCGCTCATCACGCGGGTGTACTCGGCGACGTAGCCGAGGTCGTGCTCGTCCTTCGCGTAGATCTCGGCGATGCTGCCGGTGGCCTCCGCGGGGTCCGGGGTGTGGATGATGGACACGGTGCCTCCTGTCGTCCCAGGGCGCCTCCATGGTGCCACCGCCCCCGCGGCGCGCACCAGAGCCCTGCCCCTCGGCGACGAACGGTCAGTGGGCGAAGGCGGCCTCTGCCGGCGCGTCGGCGGGCTTGCGCAGGAAGAACGAGCCGGCCACCGCGAACAGCGAGATGATCGCGGCCGCGAGGAACGCCACGCGGACGCCGGACGCGGTCGCCGCGTCCAGCGACGCCCCGGTCGCCAGCAGCGCGTTCGTCTGCAGCGTGAGCACCGCGACCAGCAGCGCCGTCCCTGCCGCGCCGCCCACCTGCTGCACGGTGCCGACGATCGCGGAGCCGTGCGAATACAGGTGCGGCGGCACCGCGCCCAGGCCCGCCGTGAACAGCGGCGTGAACATCAGCGCGAGGCCGAGGCTCATGACCACGTGCGCGGCCAGCACCATCCCGACCGGGGTGTGCTCGGTGACCATCGTGAGCGACCAGAGCACGAGGCTGACCAGGATGGAGCCGGGCACCACGAGCACGCGCGGGCCGAACCGGTCGTAGAGCCGACCGACGAACGGCGCCGCGAGACCCATCACGAGGCCGCCGGGCAGCAGGAGCAGGCCGGTGGACAGCGTGTCCAGGTGCAGCACGTGCTGCAGGTAGAGCGGAAGCACGATGATCACGCCGAACATGGCCGCGGTGCTGATCGCCATCAGCACGATCGCCACGGTGAAGATGGGGGAGCGGAACGTGCGCAGGTCGAGCAGCGCCCTGTCCCTGCGCTGCAGGTACAGCTGGCGCAGGATGAACGCCGTGAGCGCGACGACGCCGACCCCGAGCGAGATCCAGAGCATCGGGCCGCTCCCGGAGCCGCTGGACTCTCCGCTCACCGACAGGCCGTAGACCAGGCCGCCGAAGCCGAACGCCGAGAGCACAACGGAGAGCACGTCGATGCGCGACTTCTGGGTCTCCGTCACGTTCTCGACGAAGCGGATCCCGATCAGCAGCATCACGAGCGCGATCGGCAGCACGATCAGGAAGATCCAGCGCCAGGCGAGGTAGTTGAGGATGAAGCCGGAGATGGTCGGCCCGATCGCGGGCGCGACCGAGATCACGATGGAGACGTTGCCCATCGTGCGCCCGCGCTTCGCCGGCGGCACGAGGGTCATCAGCGTCGTCATCAGCAGCGGCAGCATCATCGCCGTGCCGGACGCCTGCACGACGCGCGCGGCGACCAGGACGAGGAAGCCGGGCGCGAGCGCCGCGGACAGCGTGCCGAGCGAGAACAGCGACATCGCGGCGATGAACACCGCGCGGGTCGTGAAGCGCTGCAGCAGGAAGCCGGTGATCGGGATGACGACGGCCATCGTCAGCATGAAGGCGGTCGACAGCCACTGGGCGGCCAGGGCGTCGACGTGCAGGTCGTCCATCAGCTTGGGGATGGCGACGGTCATGATCGTCTCGTTGAGGATCACGACGAACGTCGCCGCCAGCAGCAGCCAGATCACGCGGGAGTCGCGGCGGGACATCCCGGCCGCATCGGAGGACCCCGGCGCGGGCGCGGCGCCCGTCGCGGTGGCCGGCGTGCGGTCGGCCACGGGGTCGATCAGGGCGTCGGTCGCAGGTGAGGTCTTCTCAGTCACCGGTACACAGTACCGGCGGCCGCCGACATCGCGGTGGCCCGCGCATGAACGATCCCGCCCCGTTCACTCTCCGCGTAATCCCTCGCCCGCGAGTGCGCCGCCGCGTCACGAGTGCGCGTGCGCGCGCAGGTGCAGTCGTGACGCGGGGGCGCAGTCGCGGCGCGCAGGCGGCGCGCGGTCACCGGCCGAGGGCGGCGACGGTGCGTACGGCGTCCGCGACGGCGGGCGCGACGGCGGCCAGGTCGGCGGCCGACACGTCCGGCGACCACGAGAACCGCACCGCGGTGCGCGCCAGGTCCTCGGGATAGCCGAGCCCGAGCAGCACGTGCGACGCGTCCTCGCTGCCCGCCGCGCACGCGGACCCGCTGGAGGAGACGACGCCGCGGCGCTCGAGCTCCAGCAGCACCGCCTCCCCGTTGGTGCCGGGGAACACGAACGACGCCGTCGCGGGCAGCCGCTCGCTGGGATGCCCGGTGAGCTGCGCGCCGGGCGCGAGCTGCAGCACCGCCTCCACGAACGCGTCCCGCGCCGCCGTGGCCGCCGCGGCGTTCGCCTCCTGCGCCGCCGAGGCCAGCCGCGCGGCCGTGGCCAGCGCGACCGCACCCGCCACGTTCTCGGTGCCGGACCGTCGGCCGCGCTCCTGGCCGCCGCCGTGGATGACCGGCTCCAGCGGGAGGCGCCCGCGCACGAACAGCGCGCCGATGCCCTTGGGGGCGCCGAGCTTGTGGCCGGACACGCTGAGCGCGTCGACGCCGAGCGCTCGCACGTCCAGCGGCAGCCAGCCCGCGGCCTGCACCGCGTCGGTGTGGAACGGGATGCCGTGCTCGTGCGCCAGCGCGGCGAGCCGGGCGACCGGCTGCACCGTGCCGACCTCGTTGTTCGCGAGCATCACGGTCGCGAGCGTCGTGTCCGGCCGGAGGGCCGCCGCGAACGCGTCAGGGTCGAGCAGGCCGTCCGCGCCGACGGGAACCAGCGTCGCCTCGAAGCCGTGCACCCGCACCAGGTGGTCGATGGACGCGAGCACCGCCTCGTGCTCGATCGGCGTCGAGACGATGTGCCTGCCGCGCGGATTCGCGAGCGCGATGCCCTTGATCGCGAGGTTGTCCGCCTCCGTTCCGCCCGACGTGAACACGACCTCGGAGGCCCGGCAGCCGAGCCACGCTGCGACGGCCGCCCTGGCGTCGGCGAGCGCGCGCGCCGCGGACGCGCCGACCTCGTGCTGGCTGGACGGATTGCCGAAGTCGCCGGTCAGGTACGGCCACATCGCCTCCAGCACCTCGCGGCGGACCGCGGAGGTGGCGGCGGCGTCGAGGTAGATCATGGCGTCTCGACCACCACGTCCAGGCCGAGGTCGAGCGAGCGGACGCTGTGCGTGAGCGCCCCGGCCGAGATGACGTCCACACCGGTCTCCGCGATGTCCCTGACCGTCGCCAGGCTCACGTTGCCGCTCGCCTCCACGATCGCGCGGCCGCCGACGACGGCGACGCCCTCGCGCAGCTCCTCGATGCTGAAGTTGTCGAGCATGATGGTGTCCACCCCGGCGGCGAGGACGGGCTCGATCTGGTCGATCCTGTCCACCTCCACCTCCAGGTGGCTGGTGTGCGAGAGCTCGCGGCGCACGCGGCGCAGGGCGTCGGTGAGCGAGAGCCCGGACTGCTGGGTGAGGATCGCGAGGTGGTTGTCCTTGGCCATCACGGCGTCGGAGAGGGAGTAGCGGTGGTTGCGCCCGCCGCCGCAGCGCACGGCGTGCCGCTCAAAGGCGCGCAGGCCCGGCGTCGTCTTGCGCGTGTCGACGATGCGCGCGGAGGTGTGCTCGACCTCCCGCACGAACGCCGCGGTGAGGGTGGCGATGCCGCTCATCCGCTGCACGAAGTTCAGGGCGACCCGCTCGGCCTGCAGCACGGAGCGCGCCGGGCCGCTGACGGTGGCGAGCGTGTCCCCGGCCTCGAACGCGTCCCCGTCCGCGACGGCGAGCTCGACCCGGATGGCCGGGTCGGCCAGCGTCATCGCCGCGGCGAACACGGCGCCGCCAGCGAACGTCCCCGGCTCGCGCGCCGAGAGCCGGGCGGTCGCGGTGGCGGCGGCCGGGATCAGCAGCTCGCTGGTCAGGTCGCCCCAGGGCGCATCCTCGGCGAGGGCGGCGCCGACGACGGCATCGATGATCTGGCGGGTCAGCATGGGACGGTCACCTCGGTGCTGGTCGGGACGGGTGCGGGAGCGGCGAGCACCGTGTGGTGCGCCGGCCCGTCGGCGGGGAGGGGGAAGTCGGAGCGGAAGTGCGCGCCGCGCGACTCCTCGCGCGCCAGGGCGGCCGCGACGACGAGCCGGCCGAGCTGGAGCAGGTTGGCGTCCTCGCCGGGGGCGGGCATCGCCATCCCTGCCAGCTCCGCGGCCGCGGCGCGCAGCCCGGAGCGGTCGCGGTGGACGCCGGCGGCGGTCCAGAGGACGCTCTGCAGCCGCTCGCGGTCGAAGGCTGCGGCGTCGCCGGGAGCCTCGGCCGCAGGCGCGCCGAGACCGACCGCCGGCTCGTCCAGCCACGCCGGAGCGTCGGGCCACGGCTCGCCGAGCACGTCGACGGCGCGGTGCGCGAAGACCAGGCCCTCCAGCAGCGAGTTGGACGCGAGCCGGTTCGCCCCGTGCGCCCCCGTGCAGGCGACCTCGCCGACCGCGAACAGCCCGGGCAGGGTCGTCCGGCCGTGCACGTCCGTGGCGACGCCGCCCATCGCGTAGTGCGCGGCGGGCGTGACGGGGACAGGCTCCCTGCTCCAGTCCAGGCCCGCGGCCCGGCAGGCCGCGCCGAGGGTGGGGAAGCGCCGGGCGAGGAAGTCCGCGCCGAGCGCGGTGGCGTCCAGCACGACCGGCCGGCCGCCCTGCGCCGCCATCTCCACCGCGATCCCGCGGGCGACCACGTCGCGCGGGGCGAGCTCGGCGTCGGGATGCACGTCGAGCATGAACCGCTCGCCGCGCGCATTGCGCAGCACGGCGCCCTCCCCGCGCACCGCCTCGGACACCAGGAACGATCCGGGGATGGCCAGCGCGGTCGGGTGGAACTGGGTGAATTCCAGGTCGGCGAGCGCGGCGCCGGCGCGCCAGGCCGCGGCCATCCCGTCGCCCGTCGCGACCGCCGGGTTCGTCGTGTGGCTGTAGAGCTGCCCCCACCCGCCGGTCGCCAGGATCACCGCGTCCGCAGCGATCGCGGTCTCGGTGCCGTCGGCGAGCCGGACCGCGACGCCGGCCGCCGCCCCGTCCTCGACGCTAACGTCGAGCAGGAAGGCGCCCTCGACGATCCGGATGGACGAGGTGCGGACGGCCGCGACCAGCGCGCGCTCGATCTCGGCGCCCGTCGCGTCGCCGCCCGCGTGCAGCACGCGGGCGCTGGAGTGCGCCGCCTCCAGACCGCGCGCGAGGCCGTCGCCGTCGCGGTCGAACGCGACGCCGAGCGCGATCAGCTCGCGGACGCGCTGCGGCCCGTCGCCGCACAGCGCCTCCACCGCCTCCCGCACGTTCAGCCCGGCGCCGGCGCGCAGCGTGTCCGCCACGTGCGCCTGCGCCGAGTCGTCCGGGAACAGCGCGGCGGCGATCCCGCCCTGCGCGTAGCGGGTGTTGGCCTCGGCGATCGCGGCCTTGGTCAGCAGCGTCACCTCGTGCCGAGTGGACGCGCGCAGGGCGGCGACGAGCCCGGCGATCCCGCTCCCGGCGACGACGACGCGGCTCATCTCAGGCCGCCATCGTGGTGTCCGGGCGCGCCGCGAGCATCCGCTCCAGCGCCACCCGTGCGGGAGCGGCGACCGTCTCCGGCACGCTCACCTGGTTGAGCACCTCGCCGCGCACCAGCCCCTCCAGCACCCAGGCCAGGTAGCCCGGGTGGATGCGGTACATCGTCGAGCACGGGCACACCACCGAGTCGAGGCAGAAGATGGTGTGCTGCGGATACTCGGCGGCGAGGCGCTGGACGAGGTTGATCTCGGTGCCGATCGCGAACGTCGAGCCCGCCGGAGCCGCCTGGATCGCCTTGACGATGTAGTCGGTCGAGCCGTACTCGTCCGCCGCGTCCACCACGTCCATCGGGCACTCGGGGTGCACGATCACGCGGACGCCGGGAAACTCGGCGCGCGCGTGCTCGATCTGGCCGACCGTGAAGCGCTTGTGCACGGAGCAGAAGCCGTGCCAGAGGATGACGCGTGCGTCCTGCAGGGTCTGCTCGTCGCTGCCGCCGAGGCTCTTGCGCGGGTTCCAGAGCGGCATCTGCGCCAGCGGGACGCCCATCGCCTTCGCGGTGTTGCGGCCGAGGTGCTGGTCGGGGAAGAACAGGACGCGCTGGCCGCGCTCGAACGCCCACTCCAGCACCGTCGCCGCGTTGGAGGAGGTGCAGACGATGCCGCCGTGCTCGCCGCAGAACGCCTTCAGCGCCGCAGACGAGTTCATGTACGTCACGGGGATGACCGGCACCTTGCCGTCCGCGTCGGGCTCGGTGCCGTACAGCTCCTCCAGCGCCTCCCAGCACTCCTGGACGGAGTCGAGGTCCGCCATGTCGGCCATCGAGCAGCCGGCGGCGAGGTTCGGCAGGATGACGCGCTGGTCGGGACGCGAGACGATGTCGGCGGTCTCCGCCATGAAGTGGACGCCGCAGAACACGATCGCCTCGGCCTCCGGTCGCGCCTTGGCGGCGTTGGCAAGCTGGAAGGAGTCGCCGACGAAGTCCGCGTACTGCACGACCTCGTCGCGCTGGTAGAAGTGGCCCATCACCGCGACCCGGTCGCCGAGGGTCGCCTTCGCCGCGCGGATGCGCTCGGCGAGCTCCTCCGCCGAGGCGGTGCGGTACTCCTCGGGCAGCTCGCCCTGGCGGGGCGCGTCCGCGGGGATGGGGTCGGCCATCGACGCGCCGGGACCGTAGGAGGGGGCGAGAGCATCGAACGACCACGGCGCGTCTGCCAGGTCGGGGGTGCAGGTCGCTCCGTCGAGCTCGCCGCGCGAGATCAGGCGGATGGTGGTGTCGACCGAAGCGATGGTCATGACTGCTCTCTTTCGAAGGGATGCTGCTGCCGGGGAAGCGGCCCCGCGTCGGCGAGGTCGATCGAGTCGTTGTAGCGGTAGAGCCGGGGCGGCCGGTGCGGCGTGCCGGTGAGGTACTCGTCGGTGGCGACGACCGCGCCGGAGCCCTCGATCATCCGCCGGAAGTTCGCCGGGTCGAGCGCCCGGCCGAGCACGGCCTCGTGCACCTCGCGCAGCTGGGCGAGGGTGAACCGCTCGCCGAGGAAGGCGTGCGCGATCCGCGAGTACTCCATCTTGGTGCGCAGCCGCCACAGCGCGTACTCGACGATCAGGTTGTGGTCGAAGGCGAGCGCGGGGAGGTCGTCGGCGGGGAACCAGCGCACGTTCTCCCCGACGCTCGCGCGCTCGGCCTCCTCGCCGCGGACGAGCGCCCAGTAGACGATCGAGACGACCCGGTCGGCGCCGGGGGAGCGGGAGGCGTCGCCGAACGCGTAGAGCTGCTCCAGGTAGCTGGGGGTGAGGCCGGTGGTGTCGCTGAGCGTGCGGGCGGCGGCGTATGCGAGGTCCTCGCCCACCCGGAGCGGGCCGCCCGGCAGCGCCCAGAGCCCGTCGAACGGCTCGCGGATGCGCCGGACCAGTGGCAGCCAGACCTGCGGAGCGCCGCCGGTCTCCTCGTCCGTGCGCAGGGCGAAGATCACCGTCGACACGGCGAGCATCGCGCTCGCCCTCTCGTGTCCGGCCATCCTCGTCGACCTCTCGTCTAAAAGTCACATTGACTCTAAGGAACCCATCTTAGTGTCATTCCGACCAGAACGCCAGTCGGGCGACCGATGGCCACCCCCTCAGCCCGCCGGCGTTTGTATCGGAGGACTCTCCGTCGGGCATTCCGCAGAGATCCTCCCTTTCCCGCGCACGTCGGCGCGTCGCCCGAAACTTCCTCCGTTCCTCACGACTCCGCTGCGTCCGTTATGCTGGCCGAGCATCCAACTGAATATCGGGCCATCGAGGTCGATGCGGGAGAGTCGCGCGCACGCGCGGCACCGAAGGAGCAATCCTCCCCGACAATCTCTCAGGTACGCGTACCGCATCGGACTGGCCACTCTGAAAAGCAGGACACGGCGTCTTCCGACACCGGGCCCTCGCCCACGGTGAAAGCCGACCGTCGACCGCGACGGGAGGTGAAACTCTCAGGCCGGATGACAGAGGGGGAGTTCTTCACACGGGTCGCGCCGCGCCCCGTCTTCCCTCCGGCGACGGCCGGCGAACGGAGAACTCATGACCTCGCACGACACGGACCCCTCGGCCACCCAGGACCGGACCTCCCCGCTGCACGACGCGCACGAGCGCGCCGGCGCCGCGTTCACCGACTTCGCCGGCTGGCAGATGCCGGTGCGCTACTCCAGCGACCTGGCCGAGCACCACGCGGTGCGCACCGCCGCCGGACTGTTCGACCTCTCGCACATGGGCGAGATCGTGCTCATCGGCCCGGAGGCCGGGGAGGCGCTCGACTACGCGCTGGCCGGCAAGCTGTCCGCGCTCGCCGTCGACCAGGCGAAGTACAGCCTCCTGCTCTCGCGCTCCGGCGGCATCGTCGACGACCTCGTCGTCTACCGCACCGGGGAGGACCGCTACATGGTGGTGGCCAACGCCGCAAACCGCGCGGTCGTCGCCGAGGAGCTGCGCGACCGCACCTCCCCGTTCGACGTCGAGGTGTTCGACGAGAGCGACGACATCGCTCTGATCGCGGTGCAGGGCCCGGCGAGCCTCAGTATCCTGCTCGCCACCCCCGGCTTCCACATCGAGGGCGACGACGTCGCCCAGCGGATCACCGACCTCAAGTACTACTGGAGCGTCCCCGCCGAGTTCGAGACGCATCCCGTGCTGATCGCCCGCACCGGCTACACCGGCGAGGACGGCTTCGAGCTCTACACCGCTCCGGACAACGCCCGCGCGCTCTGGGACGCGCTGCTGGAGGCCGGCGCCGAGCAGGGCCTCGTCCCCGCCGGCCTCGCCAGCAGGGACACGCTGCGCCTGGAGGCGGGGATGCCGCTCTACGGCCACGAGCTCGGCCTCGACACCATGCCCGCTCAGGCCGGCCTCGGCCGCGTCGTCAGCCTCGCCAAGGAATCCGACTTCGTCGGCAGGGCCGCGAGCGAGGAGGGGCCGGACGCCTCCTCCCGCGTGCTCGTCGGCCTGATGGGCCAGGGCAAGCGCGCCGCGCGCGCCGGCTACCCGGTGGTCGCCAGCGCAGACGACCAGGCCGAGGAGGAGGTCGGCGTCGTCACCTCCGGCGCGCTGTCCCCGACGATCGGCGTCCCGATCGCGATGGCCTACGTCGCGCCCCGTTTCGCCCGCCCCGGCACCGAGCTCCAGGTGGACGTGCGCGGCACCCGTCTCCCGTTCACCGTCACCGCCCTCCCCTTCTACAGCAGAAAGAAGAACTGACATGGCCGCAGAGCAGGACCTGAAGTACACCGCGGAGCACGAGTGGCTGCTCGTGGACGGCGACACCGCCACCGTCGGCATCACCCGCTACGCGGCCGAGAAGCTCGGTGACGTCGTCTTCGTCGAGCTCCCCGCGGAGGGCAGCGACGTCGCCGCCGGCCGCGTGGTCGGCGAGATCGAGTCCACCAAGTCGGTCGGCGAGCTGTTCGCCCCGGTGGACGGCACGGTCGCCGAGGCGAACCAGGCCGTCGTCGACGCCCCGGAGCTGGTCAACGCCGACCCGTTCGGCGACGGCTGGCTGATCAAGGTCACCTTCACCGAGCTGCCGGACGGGCTGCTCTCCTACGACGAGTACAAGGCCCTCACGGGCGAGTAAGGGTTCCGGCTTCCTCCATGAGCGAACTGTTCCAGACGCGTCACATCGGCATCGACGGGGACGCGCAGCGCACCATGCTGTCCGTGCTCGGCCACGACTCGGTCGAGGCGCTCGTCTCCGCCGCCGTGCCGGGCTCCATCCGGGTGGACCCGGAGCGCGTGTCCGCGCTGCCCGAGGCCGTGAGCGAGCGGGCCGCCCTGCGCGAGCTGCGCGCGATCGCCGCCCGCAACACGGTCAACCGCAACCTGATCGGGCTCGGCTACTACGGCACCATCACGCCGGCCGTGATCAAGAGGAACGTGCTGGAGAACCCGGGCTGGTACACGGCGTACACGCCGTACCAGCCCGAGATCTCGCAGGGCCGCCTCGAGGCGCTGATCAACTTCCAGACCATGGTCTCCGACCTCACCGGCCTCGACACCGCCAACGCGTCGATGCTCGACGAGGGCACGGCGGTCGTCGAGGGGATGCTGCTGGCCCGCCGCGCCTCCAAGGCCGGCTCCGCTAAGTTCGTCGTGGACGCGGACACCTTCCCGCAGACCCTCGCCCTGCTGCGCAACCGCGCCGACGCGGTCGGCATCGAACTGGTCGTCCTCAACCTCGCTGCGACCCCGGCGGACTCGGCGGAGCTGTCCGACGCGTTCGGCGTCTTCGTGCAGTACCCGGGCGCCTCCGGCCGCGTCTGGAACCCGGAGGCCGTCTTCCAGGCGGCCAAGGCCGCAGGCGCCGTCGTCGTGGCCGCGGCCGACCTGCTCGCGCTCACGCAGCTGCGCTCGCCCGGCGAGCTCGGCGCGGACGTCGCCGTCGGCACCAGCCAGCGCTTCGGCGTCCCGATGGGCTTCGGCGGCCCGCACGCCGGCTACATGGCGGTGCGCAAGGGACTGGAGCGGCAGCTCCCCGGCCGGCTGGTCGGCGTCTCGCAGGACGCGATCGGCAAGCCCGCCTACCGCCTGACCCTGCAGACCCGCGAGCAGCACATCCGCCGCGAGAAGGCCACCTCGAACATCTGCACCGCCCAGGTGCTGCTCGCGGTCATGGCCGCGATGTACGCCGTCTACCACGGTCCAGCCGGGCTGCGCGCGATCGGCCGGCACGTCCACCTGTCGACCGTCGCCGTAGCCGACGCCCTGCGCGCGGGCGGCGTCGAGGTCCGCTCGCGGTCGTTCTTCGACACCCTGGTGGCCGAGGTGGACGACGCGGCCGAGGTCGTCGCGCGCGCCCACGAGCACGGCATCCTGCTGCACGCCGTCGACGCCGGGCTGGTCTCGCTCAGCATGGACGAGGAGGCGGCCGCCGACCTGCGCGACGGGACCTTCCCGCTCGGCGAGCTGATCGGAGTGCTCGGCGGCACGACCGACGGCGCTGCCGAGCCTGCGTTCCCGTCCGAGCCGTCGTACGACGCGGAGCTCGCCCGCACCTCCGACTACCTGACGCATCCGGTCTTCTCCACGCACCACTCCGAGACCGCGATGATGCGCTACCTGCGTCAGCTGCAGGACAGGGACTACGCGCTCGACCGCGGCATGATCCCGCTCGGCTCGTGCACGATGAAGCTGAACGCCGCCACCGAGATGGAGGCGGTGACCTGGCCGGAGTTCGCCGCGCTGCACCCCTTCGCCCCGGCCCAGGACGTCGCAGGCTCGCTCGAGCTGATCGACCAGCTGGAGGCGTGGCTGGCGGACGTCACCGGCTACGACACCGTCTCCCTGCAGCCGAACGCCGGCAGCCAGGGCGAGCTGGCCGGCCTCCTGGCCATCCGCGGCTACCACCGCTCGCGCGGCGACGAGCAGCGCACGGTCTGCCTCATCCCGCAGTCCGCGCACGGCACGAACGCGGCGTCCGCCGTGCTCGCGGGGATGAGCGTGGTCGTCGTCGCGACCGACGAGCTCGGCAACGTGGATCTGGACGACCTGCGCGCCAAGATCGCCGAGCACGCCGACACGCTGGCCGCGCTGATGATCACCTACCCGTCGACGCACGGCGTCTACGAGCACGAGGTCGTCGCGATCACCGACGCCGTGCACGCGGCCGGGGGACAGGTCTACGTCGACGGCGCCAACCTCAACGCCCTGCTCGGCTACGCCCGCTTCGGCGACTTCGGCGGCGACGTCAGCCACCTCAACCTGCACAAGACGTTCTGCATCCCGCACGGCGGCGGCGGTCCCGGCGTCGGGCCGGTCGCGGCGAAGGCGCACCTCGCGCCGTTCCTGCCCGGGCACCCGCTCGCGCAGGACGCGACGCACGTGCTCGCCTCCGGGGGACGGGTCGAGCACGGCGGCGGCCCGGTCTCGGCCGCGCCGTACGGCAGCCCGAGCATCCTGCCGATCAGCTGGGCGTACGTCCGGATGATGGGCGCGCAGGGCCTCAAGGACGCGACCGGCGCCGCCGTCCTTGCCGCGAACTACGTCGCCGCCCGGCTGCGCGAGCACTTCCCCGTGCTGTACGCGGGGGAGGGCGGTCTCGTCGCGCACGAGTGCATCCTCGACGTCCGCCCGCTCACCGAGAGCACCGGTGTGACGGTGGACGACGTGGCGAAGCGCCTGATCGACTTCGGCTTCCACGCTCCGACGATGTCGTTCCCGGTCGCGGGCACCTTGATGGTGGAGCCGACCGAGAGCGAGGACATCGCAGAGCTCGACCGCTTCATCGCCGCGATGGTCGCGATCCGCGCCGAGGCCGACGCGGTGGCGGCGGGGGACTGGCCGGCCGACGACAACCCGCTGCGGAACGCTCCGCACACCGCGGAGTCCGTCGTCGCCTCCGACTGGACGCACCCGTACAGCCGCGAGCAGGCCGTCTACCCGGTGCCCGCCCTCGTGCGCACCAAGTACTGGCCCCCGGTGCGCCGCATCGACCAGGCCTATGGCGACCGCAACCTCTTCTGCGCCTGCCCGCCCCCCGAGGCCTTCGCCTAGGGCCAACCGCCGAGTACGAAGAAAATCGCCCCGATACCGCCGAGTACGCAGATCTTCTGCGTACTCGGCGGTTTCGGATCAGGCGAAGATGGCGGGCCAGAGGGCGACGGCGAGGGGATAGCCGACGAAGGAGACGATGTCGATGACGACATGGGCGACCACGAGCGGGGCGACCCGGCCCCAGCGCGTGTAGCACCAGCCGAAGACGACGCCCATGATGGCGTTGCCCACGAACGGCCCGAAGCCCTGGTAGAGGTGGTAGCTGCCGCGCAGCAGCGCCGCCGACAGGATGATGGTCCACTTTCCCCAGCCCAGCTCGCGCAGGCGGGTGAAGAGGTAGCCGACGACGATGACCTCCTCCTGCAGCCCTGCCCGCAGCGCCGCGAGCACCAGCACCGGCACCGTCCACCAGTGCGTGTCGAGCGGCGACGCCTGCACGGTGACCGTCACGCCCAGCACCCGCCCGAGCGCGTAGAAGAGGATGCCGGGGACCCCGATAACGAGGAACAGCAGCATCCCGCCGCCCAGGTCCTTCCACGGCCGGGTCGGATCGAAGCCGATCCGCCGGAAGCCGCTGCGCTGCGGCTGCCAGAGCAGGTAGATCACGAGCGCCACCGCGAACAGCGGGAACAGGTTGCCGAGCACCTGATAGAGGAAGTCGAAGGCCTCGCGGCTGGACTGCGACGGATTCACCTGTGCCGTCTGGTCGGCCAGCGCCTTCCCGCGCGTCGACAGGTCGACGATGTTCACGATCGAGTAGATCGCCGACTGGCCGAGCGAGAGCCCGAGCACGATCGCGATCTCCCACCACAGCCGCACGCGCGCGGATGCGGCGACCGGGACCTCGCCGGCCCAGGTCTGCTGACTGCTCATATGTGCATCCTGCCAGGCCGTACCGGGGGCCCGCGGCAGCCTCGCGGATGCGCTCGGATGCGCGTTCCGGGCGCGGAACCGCGCGATTGATTGCGCGGAACGCTCGAATGGGACCGTTTCCAGCGGCTGTACGCAAGAATCCGCCGACTGAGTTACCAGTGTGTAACGTTTTGCGGCCCCATTTTGCATTCAAAGCATTCGATACCTAGGGTCGGTGTTATCCCGCGCGGACCAGGGCTCTCGCACGCCTGGACCGTCGCACACTTCGCACAGGAGGAACATTGCACATCAAGGGAAGAAAGGTCAGGTACGCGGTCAGCGCCGTCGCCGTCGCCGGTGTCGCCGCGCTCGCCCTGTCTGCCTGCACCACGTCCGGCAGCACGGGCACCTCGACCGCTGCCAAGGGCGGCACCGTCACGGTCGCTGTCGTGAACGACTTCACCTCGTTCAACTCGCAGACGCCGCAGGGCAACCTGGACACCAACGGTCAGGTCGGCTACCTCGACGGCTCGTACGGAACCGGGTTCCAGTACATCGACAACAACTACAAGATCGTCCACGACGACAAGTTCGGTAAGTTCGAGAAGCTCTCGGACGACCCGCTGACCGTCAAGTACACCCTGAACAAGGACGACAAGTGGTCGGACGGTCAGCCCGTCACCGCTGACGACATGATCCTCGCCTGGGCGATCGCCTCCGGTCACTACGACTCGGCGAAGTTCGACGACAACGGCAACGTCACGAGCGGTACCCAGTACTTCTCGATCGCCGGTTCGACCGCGGGTGTGGACTCGACCGACTTCCCCGAGGTCGGCGACAACAACACCTCGATCACCCTGAAGTACGCGACGCCGTACGTGGACTGGGAGCTCGTCAACCCGATCGCGCAGCCCGCGCACATCGTGGCCAAGAAGGCCGGCCTCTCCTCGGCCGCCGACCTGACCAAGCTGCTGAAGACGCTGCCGAAGGGCAACCCGGCCGCGCCGGTCGCCCCGAACGCGACGCTGAAGAAGGCGGCGGACTTCGTCAACACCGGTTACGACGTGACCGCGTTCCCGACCGACAAGGACCTGCTGGTCTCCTCCGGCCCGTTCGTCGTGTCGTCGTGGACCCCCGGCCAGTCGCTGACCATGACGCAGAACAAGTACTACGCCGGCGGTCTCAAGCCGAACGTGGACAAGATCGTGTTCCGCATCATCCCGGACGCGAACGCCCAGGTCACCGCTCTCCAGAACGGTGAGGTCGACATCATCAACCCGCAGGC
>NZ_JBQCGZ010000182.1:0-37728 GCF_051955155.1 Leifsonia sp. | reverse complement strand
CAGAACGTCGGGCTGACAGGATTTGAACCTGCGACCCCTTGACCCCCAGTCAAGTGCGCTACCAAACTGCGCCACAGCCCGTTGCTGCCCCGCCCAGGCCGTGAGAGCACCAAGCAAGGCAACTCCCCTATCCTAGCGTGTCGGCGGGACCGGTCGTGACCAACCCGAAAGTCACCGGTGGCCCCGCCGACACAGCGCCGCGGCGCGGCTCCCGACGAGCGCGCGCCTGTTCGGCGCCTGGACTCTCCGCCCCGCAGCGGGGGTCCAGGTGGGGTCGGCGACGGGGTGCGCGGGGAGGCTGCACCCCGCCGCCGAGCTTGTCACTGGCCGGTCGAACCGCCCAGGATCTGGTCGATCTCGTCCTGGGTGAGCGGGGCCCAGGGGGACGAGTCGGGGTTGGAGCTGGCGGCCTCCGGGCTGTCGCCCTGCGTCCACCACTTCGCCTCGAACGGCACGCCGTCGAACAGCACGCGCTTGCCCTTGTCGTAGGCGGTCGCGCCGGTCCAGTTCGGGTAGGTGCCGGGCGGGAGGGTCGGCTGCGGGATGGGCGTCTCGCCCGGCAGCACGGGGCCGACGAGCTCCCACGGCGTCTCCCACTGGTTCAGGACGGGGTTGTCCGGGACGTCGCCCTTCGTCCACCACTTCGCCTGGTACACGTTGTGGTGCCAGGTGACCTTCGTGCCCTTCAGGTACGAGTTGGTGGCGGTCCAGATCGCGTACGGGGAGTGCGCCGGGTCGTCCTTCGTGGTCGTCGTGGTCGGCTCCGGGGTGGTGACGGCGCCCTCGCCGAGCGCGATCCGGCCATCGAAGCCCTTCGACAGCACGCCGGCGAAGCTCTGCTTGCCCTGGTTCACGCCGCTGCACGCGTCGGAGACGACGGTCGTGTCCACGTAGTTCGAGCCGCAGGTCTTGTCGCGGTTCGCGGACCACATCGACATCCGGCCGATCGCGTTGGACACCGACCAGGCGTTCAGCGCCTTGGCGTCGGCGAGCGAGAACACCTGGTCCTCGTCGTCGTTCTGCCCGATCATCGGGGTCGCGCCGATCTTCGCCCACAGGCTCGGGTCGCTCTGGTGCAGCTTGGCGCGGTCGTACAGCACGCCGAGCTGCTTCTGGGCGGCGGTCAGCGCCGACTCCGCTGTCTGCGCCATCGACTTCTTGGCGTCCTTGGCGGTGCCGAAGTCCATAGTCATCAGGTTCACGCCGGCGATGTCGACCTTTGCCTTCAGCATGGCCGCGATCGCGTTCGTGCCGTCCTCGGTCATCCCGGTCGGCGAGACGGGGAGCGTCAGCCAGACGGCCAGGCTCTTACCCGCGGCGCGACGCTCCTGCTGCAGCTCGGCGACGGCGGTCGCCCGGCGGGACGCTGCGTCGGCGTCCACCAGGCCGTCGCCCTCCAGGTCGAGGTCGATGGTGCCGATCTTGTAGCGGTCGACGACCGACGCGTACGCCTTCTTCAGGGCGGACGGGTCGGTGCAGCCGACGGCCAGCTCCTCGTTCGCCTGCCCGCCGAAGGACACCGCGACGGTGCCGCCCTGCTGCTGCAGGCGCGCGATGCGCCGGTCAAGGTCGAGCGATCCGCGCGCCTCGTCCATCGTGTACGCGCCGCCCCACGACGGGGTGCACGCCTCCGACTTGTCGGAGACGACGAACGACAGGATGGCGTCCTTCGTCTGGGTCGAGCCGAGGTTCTCGAACGCGAACTTCGGCGTGGCGGTCACGTCCACGTAGGCGGCGAACCAGGGCTTCACGTCGACGGCGGCGCGCGCGCTCCACCACTGCAGGCCGACGGCGCCCGCCGCGACCACGACGATCGCGACCAGAGCGGCCCCGATCACGCGGAGCGGCGAGAGGCGCCGGCCCGAGCCGGATTCCGGCGCCTGGAGGCGCTCGGTGTCGTCCTTCTTCGCCATCACGCGGCCTGCTTCTCGCCGTCGCCGACCGGGAGGTCGCCGGTCGCGCCGCCGACGCGGACGTCGCCGCGCTCGACGTGCGGGACCTCGCCGCCGGCGTGCCCGTGGTAGAGCACCGAGCGCCAGTCGATCGAGGCGGTCACCGGAGCCGGCTCTGGGGTCGTGCGCTTGCGCGACTTGTCGACGTACAGCGGCTTGGTCAGGCCGAGCCAGATGTCGACGATCGTGTTGCCGATGCCGATGTAGGCGACGATCGCCCAGACCGCGAGGGTCGCGTTGAACGCGGCGAACGCGGCATTGCCCCAGTTCTGCGCGTTGACGTCGCGCCACAGCGTGAACAGCGAGAACGCGACGATCGCGAGCGGCGCGATCACGTACAGCAGCGGGGACGCGGTGCGGTTCTTCACCTTCGGCGTGCGCGCGAACGGGATCTTCTTGCCGGTCAGCGACTGCTGGATGGACTTCAGCACGCCCGCCAGGTTCACCGGCAGCAGGATCAGGTTGAACCCGTAGATCCGGAAGATGTCGGTCGCCTTGTAGCCGGAGTAGCGCAGGTCGCTGGCCTGGCTGATGAAGTACGGCAGGGCGGCCAGCAGCACCATCGGGCTCAGCAGGCGGCCGTCGTACGGGTAGGCGAGCAGGAAGATCAGGCCGAAGCTCGCCCAGCAGATCGATGCCATGTAGTTGACGCGCAGCAGCAGCTCGATGCGGGACACGTGCTCGCCGCGGCGCTTGCGCTCGCGGACCTGGCGCCACAGCTTCGGGAGGATCAGGAGGCCGCCGTTCGCCCAGCGGCGGCGCTGAACGATCAGCGAGCCGAAGTCCGGCGGGGTGGCCGAGTAGCTGAGCCGCTCCGGGTAGTTCACGAGCGTCCACCCGTGCGTGCCCAGGTCGATGCTCGACTCGGTGTCCTCGATGACCGTGCGGTCCTGGATGTAGCGACGCACCTCGAACCCGCCGACCCACTCGGTCTCCACGATGTCCTCGAGCGCGCGCTTGCGGATGACCGCGTTCGCGCCCACCCAGAACGTGGCCCCGTAGTAGCTCTTGCCCTGGTGCAGGATGTGCTGGATGTCCGTGGTCGCGCCGGCCAGGCGCTCGATGCGCGTCCCCGCGCCGCGGAACGACGAGTACGGGGTCTGCGTGACGGCGACGCGGGCGTTGTCCGGCTGCTGCAGGAAGTAGGTGAGCCTCAGGCAGTACTCGCGCAGCAGGATGGAGTCGGCGTCCAGCGTGAGCAGGAAGTCGCTGTCCGGGATCTCGATGTCGCCCGGGCGGCGCGAACCGGCGGCGACCGGGGTGAGGATCGGGCCCTCCGGGGTCTCCTCCGGACGGTAGACGCCGCCCATCAGGCCGATGTACGCGTTGAGGTTCATGGCCTTGTTGGCCTCGTGCGAGAGGGACGCCCACTGCTTGCGCTCGAAGATCGCGAGCTCGGCGTCGAACGTCCACGCCAGCCGGCGGTACAGCTGCGCCACGCGGTCGGTCGAGAGCTGCGCGCCCTCGGCGACGGCGGCCACGACCGCCTCGCCGGTCAGCGCGAGGTCGTCTCCGAGTCCGCGCAGCACCTGCTCGGCGAAGAACACGTCGACGTGGTCGTCCCGTCCGTGCGCGTCCGCCTGGGCGTACAGCCAGGACGCGGCCCAGCGGTAGTGCTCTGCGAGCTCGAGTGCGGCCTCCTCCGTGGCGAAGGCACGGTCGTCGCCGAGCTCGAAGCGCAGCAGCGCGTCTGTGAAGCGGAACCGCGGCTCGGAGAGCTGGTGCGAGATGTCTGCGGCGAGGGCACGGGTGGCCGCCAGCCGCTCGGCGACCGCCGGGTCGGTCGGGTTCGGGTTGTCGTCGACGAGCAGGACGACCCGCATGGACGGGAACTCCTGCAGCGCGGCGGAGAGCAGCGTCATCCGCACCACCTCCGGCTCCTCCGCGTAGGAGGGCACGAGGACGGTGATGGACGGCTGGTGCTCGGCGAAGTGCCGGTCCAGCTCGGCGCGCGGAACGCGCACGTGCTTCTGGAAGCGCTGCAGCGCGCCCTGGCGGGCGATCAGGTACATCAGCGCGGAGAAGGTCAGGAAGGTGACGACGACGGTGTAACCGATCGCCTCCATCGTGAACCGGAAGTCCTGCGTGCCGAGCACGAGGAACTGGCGGATGATCGTCGTCACGACGTAGATCGCCCAGAACACGATGGTCGCGACGATCGCGACGCGGCTCCAGGCGATCTTGCGGTCGGACGGCCTCGGGTGGACCGTCGGGAGCGGCTCGGTGCGACGCTCGGCGCCCCACTGACGCTTTCGGGCAGGCGTGTAGGTAGATGTAGAACTCATGGTCGGGTATGCGTCCTCGATGACGAGAGCCCGCATCTTCGGGTAATGCGGTCGGGTAGCTCTCTCATGTCCACATTAATGAGGACAAGCCGGGGTACATAGTCCCCCATTGTGGTCGCCCCTCCTTTGGGGGCGGAACCGGACCGATCCCGCTGGCCCAGCGGCGTGTCGCGCTTGACACGCCACCTTCGTCGCATTCATGCGTACGCATGGATGAGGACACCGCCGCAGGCGATCATAGCGAGCCGGACGCCCGCCGTCGGTACGCGCGTCGTACCAGCCGAACCGTGTCGCCGTGGGAGCCGGATAGGATGCCGGCATGGTGTGCTCGATCACGGCGTCCGCGCGTCGCCTCCCGCTGTACGGGAGCGACGAGACGCGCCGTGAGATGCATCCCTGACGTCGCTCTCGTTTCCCGCATCCCCCGAACGAAAGAGAGCACACCCATGTCCACCGCACCCTCCACCGCCGCGCGCGACCCGCACCCCGAGATCGCCTGGGCGGCCAGGCACATGCCGCTGCTGGTCGAGACGTTCGCGTCCGTCGGCGATGTCTTCGCCGGCCTGCGGCTCGGCCTCACCATCCACGTCGAACCGAAAACCGCCGTTCTCTGCGAGCACCTCGTGCACGCGGGAGCCGAGGTCGTCATCACCGGCAACGTCGGCACCACGCAGGAGGCGACCGCCGACGCCCTGCGCGCGGCCGGGGTCGAGGTGCTCGGCTCCCGGACCGACACCGCCGCCGACCGCGACGCCCACCTCGACGAGATCCTGCGCCGCGAGCCGGACCTCGTGCTCGACAACGGCGGCGACCTCGTGCTGAAGCTCGTCTCCGGCGCCCCGCGCTCCCCGCGGTTCCGCGGTGCGACCGAGGAGACGACCACGGGCGGGCTGCGCATCCGGGCGGCGGCGACCGCACCGGACTTCCCGGTCATCGTCATCAACGACAGCCGGCTCAAGCTGCTCGTCGAGAACGAGTTCGGCGTCGGCCAGAGCATCGTGCAGGGCTTCATGAACGCGACCAACCTCATGCTCCCTGGCGCGCGCGCCGGCGTCGTCGGCTACGGGCCGTGCGGCAAGGGCGTCGCCGATACGCTCCGCCAGCTGGGCGCGACGGTGACGGTGGCGGACCTCGACCCGTTCCGGAGACTGGACGCGATCATGCGCGGCCACCGCGTGCGCGACCTGCACGAACTGCTCGCCGGCAACGACATCGTGTTCCTCGCCACCGGGGCACGCGACGTCGTGGACGCCGCCGGGATCGCCGCTCTGCGCGACGGCGCCCTGATCGCCGGCGTCGGGCACGAGGGGCTGGAGCTGGACCACGCCGCCCTCGCCGCGGCGACGACCGAGACGGTCTCGCTGTCACCGGAATCCAGCGATGCCGATGCGCGCGTGCTGCACCGGCTGCGGGACGGCCGCGAGATCGTGGTGCTGCACGCGACGCGGATGATCAACCTCACGGCCGCCGGCGGCAACCCGATCCAGGCGATGGACCTCGGCCTCGCGCTGCAGGCGCGCAGCCTCGCCGCCATCGCCGCGGGCGAGGCCCGGTTCACGGGCGCCGAGCCGGTGCCCGCCGCGATCGACCGCACCCTCGCCGAGGCCCTCGCCGCCCTCCTCGCCTGACCCGCCCCCGCATCCCAGGCCCCTCGGCCGCCGAGCACTGTAAAGCCGTCGCGATTCGCGCGGTTTCGCGACGGTTTTCGTGTGCTCGGCGGCTGCCGGCCGGGCCTTAGCGCTTGCGCTTTTCGCGGACGCGCATGTTGAGGACGATGGGGGTGCCCTCGAAGCCGTACACCTCGCGGAGGCGGCGGATGATGTATCGGCGGTAGCCAGGGTCCAGGAACCCGGTCGTGAACGCCACGAATGTCGGCGGACGGCTCGACGCCTGCGTCCCGAACAGGATGCGCGGCTGCTTGCCTCCGCGCACCGGGTGCGGGTGCGCGGCCGTCAGCTCGGCGAGGAACGCGTTGAACTTGCCGGTCGGGATGCGGGTGTCCCACGACTCGAGTGCCAGCTCCAGCGCGGGCACCAGCTTCTCCAGGTGCCGGCCGGTGCGCGCCGAGATGTTCACGCGCGGCGCCCACGAGACGTGCGCGAGGTCCTGCTCGATCTCGCGCTCCAGGTAGCGCCGGCGCTCGTCGTCCAGCAGATCCCACTTGTTGAACGCGAGGACGAGCGCGCGACCCGACTCGAGCACCAGGTCGATGATCCGGACATCCTGCTCGCTGATCGGCTCGCTCACGTCGAGCACGACGACCGCGACCTCCGCCTTCTCCAGCGCGGTCGAGGTGCGCAGCGACGCGTAGAAGTCGGCGCCCTGCTGCAGGTGCACGCGGCGGCGGATGCCCGCCGTGTCCACGAACCGCCAGACCTTGCCGCCCAGCTCCACCTGCTCGTCCACCGGGTCGCGCGTGGTGCCGGCGAGCTCGTTGACGACGACGCGCTCCTCCCCCGCCGCCTTGTTCAGCAGCGAGGACTTGCCCACGTTCGGCCGGCCGACGATCGCGACGCGGCGCGGGCCTCCCACCTCCTGCTTGGCGACGGCGGAGACCTCGGGCAGCGCCTTCAGGATCTCGTCGAGCAGGTCGGCGACGCCGCGGCCGTGCAGCGCGGAGACGGGATGCGGCTCGCCGAGCCCGAGCGACCACAGCTCGGTCGCGTACGGCTCCTGGCGGGCGTCGTCCACCTTGTTGGCGGCGAGGAAGACCGGCTTCTTCGTCTTGCGCAGCAGCCGGACGACGTGCTCGTCGGTCGAGGTCGCGCCGACCGTGGCGTCCACCACGAACAGCACGGCGTCGGCCAGGTCGATGGCGACCTCGGCCTGCGCGGCGACGGACGCGTCGATGCCGCGCGCGTCCGGCTCCCAGCCGCCGGTGTCGACCACCGTGAACCGGCGTCCGTTCCACTCGGCCTGATAGGAGACGCGGTCGCGGGTGACGCCGGGGGTGTCCTCCACGACGGCCTCGCGACGGCCGAGGATGCGGTTGACGAGCGCGGACTTGCCGACGTTCGGCCGGCCGACGATGGCGAGCACCGGGAGCGCGGGCAGGTAGGTGATGGCGTCGACGTCCTCGCCGGCGGCGCCGAGGATGTCGAGGTCGGCCTCGTCGAGCTCGTACTCCTCCAGGCCGCTGCGCAGGGCGTTGGCGCGCTGGACGGCGAGGTCCTCGTCGAGGGACGCGAGCCGCTCGAGAAGGTCGTCGGAGCCCTGGGGCTCGTTTTCGATGTCAGACATGGGTCTCTTTCTGCACGACGGCGACGACCGCGTCGACGGTCTGGTCGAAGTCGAGTTCGGTGGAGTCGACGGTGGTCACACCGTCAGCGGCGTTCATGAAGTCCACGACCCGGGAGTCGGCCGCGTCGCGCCGCCGGAGGGCCTCGCCGACGTGAGCGGCGGAATGCCCGGTCAGCTCGGCGGAACGTCTGGCCATTCTAACCTCTTCGTCGGCGGTGAGCAGGATGCGCACGGGTGCATCCGGGCAGACGACGGTCGTGATGTCCCTGCCCTCGACGACGATCCCCTCCCGGTCGCTGCGGGCGACGATGTCGCGGAACAGCCGGGTGAGGAACGCGCGGATCTCCGGCACCCGCGCGATCGCGGAGACGACGGCGGTCACCTCCGGCTCGCGGATCGCCTCGGTCACGTCGTGGTCGCCGACGAACACGTGATAGGTGTCGGGATCGGTGCCGATCCGGTAGTCGAAGTCGGGAAGCGCGTCCACGACGGCGTCCGCGTCTGTCGGGTCGATGCGCCGCTGCAGCACGTACCAGCTGAGCGCGCGGTAGGCGGCCCCGGTGTCCAGGTACGCCCAGCCGAGCCGGCGCGCGGCGGCCTTGCTGACGGACGACTTCCCGCTGCCGGCGGGCCCGTCCATGGCGAGCACGAGCTCGGTCATCCGGCGATCCTCCATCCACGATCGGTCAGGTCGTTCACGGTGCGGCCGAGCACCTCCGGCAGCACGGCGATCTCGGCAAGGCCGAACGCAGCGCCCGGCGAGTGCTCCAGCCGCAGGTCCTCCAGGTTCACGTCCAGCTCGCCGAGCTCGGCGAGCAGGCGCGCGAGCTCGCCCGGCCGGTCGTCGACCATGACGACCAGGCTGGCGTAGCGCTTGTCCTGGCCGTGCTTGCCCGGCAGCCGGGCGACGCCGTTGTTGCCGCCCGCGATCTCCTCGGCGATGGTGCGGCGGGACCCCGCGGCGTCCACGTCGCCGAGCGCGCCGAGCACGCGGTCGAGGTCGTCCCGGTACGCGCGCAGGATCTCGACGATCGCCGGGGCGTTCGCGCCGAGGATCTGCACCCACAGCTCCGGCTCGCTCGCCGCGATCCTGGTCACGTCGCGCACGCCCTGCCCGGCGAGGCCGAGCGCCGCGTCGGTGGAGTCGGCGAGCCGCTTGGCCATGAGCGAGGAGATGATCTGCGGCGTGTGCGAGACCAGCGCGACGGCGGCGTCGTGGTCGGGCGCCGCCATCTCCACGGGGGTCGCACCCAGGTCGAGGATGAGCGCCTCCACCAGGTTCACCGCGGAGCGCGGGTTCTCGTCGCGCGCGGCGACCACCCACGGGCGGCCGATGAACAGGTCGGCGCGCGCGGCACTGGGGCCGCCGCGCTCGCGACCGGCGAGCGGGTGCGAGCCGACGTAGCGCGCCAGGTCGATGCCCGCGGCCTCCAGCTCCGCGAGCGGAGCGACCTTCACGCTCGCGACGTCCGTCACCACGGCGGCGGGATGCGCGGCCAGCTCGTCCGCGACGACCCGCGCGACCAGGTCCGGCGGCACCGCCACCACGATCAGCGCGGGCTCGATCCCGCCGTCGTCCTGCCGCCCCGCGCCGTAATCGGCGGCGAGCCGCAGGTGCGAGGGCGAGGAGTCGGCGAGCAGCACGTCCACGCCGCGGGCGCGCAGCCCGAGGCCGACGGACGCGCCCAGCAGCCCGGTCCCCACGACGCGGACGGGTCCGGCGAGCCGGGAGGCGGTATCAGTCACGGATCCACTTTAGCCAGCGCCCGCCGGCCGCCCGTCACGCGGCGTCGCGCGCGGTCGGGGAGTCACCCGCCCGTCCCGACCGCCGGCCGCCTCCCCACGCCGCCGCGCGCTCGTCACGAATCCCGCCCGCTCGTCACGAATCCCGCGCGTTCGTCACGAATCCCGCGCGCTCGTCACGAATCCCGCGCGCTCGTCACGAACCCCGCGCGCTCGTGACGAATCGGGCGCGTCAGCGGCGGCCGGTCTGGCGGCGGTCGCCGCGCGGCCCGGCGGGCTTCGTGCTCGCCGGTGCAGGCCGTTCGCCGCCCTCGCGGGAGATCGTCAGCAGCTTGCCGAGCTCCTCCTTGCTCAGCTCGCGCATCCGCCCCACCGGCAGCGTCCCCAGGTGCAGCGGCCCGAACTGCCTGCGCACCAGGTCGATGACGGGATGCCCGACCTCGGCCATCATCCTGCGCACGATCCGGTTGCGGCCCGAGTGCAGCGTCAGCTCCACGAGACTGTCGCCGCCGCCCTGGCTCACCTGCATCAGCCGGGCCTTGTCCGCAGCGATCGGGCCGTCCTCCAGCTCGACGCCCTTGGTCAGCCGGGCGATGGTCTGCGGCGTCACCGTTCCGCGCACCCGGGCGATGTAGGTCTTCGTCACGCCGAAGCTGGGATGCGCGAGGACGTGCGCGAGCTCGCCGTCGTTGGTGAGGATCAGCAGCCCGGAGGTCTCCTGATCCAGCCTCCCGACGTTGAACAGCCGCTCCGGGTAGTCCGCCGTGAACCGCGACAGATCGGGCCGGCCCTGCTCGTCGCGCATCGAGCTGACGACGCCGACCGGCTTGTTCAGCATGACGTAGCGGCGGCTCGAGTCCAGCTGCACGGCCGTCCCGTCGACGGCGACGCGGTCGTGCTCCGGGTCGACGCGGCGGCCGAGCTCGGTGACGACCTCGCCGTTCACGGTCACCCGGCCGGCGACGATCATCTCCTCCGAGACCCGGCGGGAGGCGACCCCGGCCGCGGCCATGACCTTCTGCAACCGCTCCCCGTCAGCGGACATCGTCGAACCCGTCCGCTCCGTCGGCCAGCAGGGGCGAGATCTTGGGCAGCTCGTCCACCGAGTTGATGCCGAGCTGGGTGAGCAGCAGGTCGGTGGTGCCGTAGTTGATGGCGCCGGTCTCGCTGTCGGTGAAGAGCTCCGTGATGAGCCCGCGGCCGAGCAGCGTTCGCACCACCGAGTCGACGTTCACCGCGCGGATGGAGGCGATGGCGCCGCGGCTGATCGGCTGCTTGTAGGCGATCACTGCGAGCGTCTCCAGCGCCGCCTGCGAGAGCTTGGTCGGGTTCTGCTGAAGGACGTAGCCGGAGACCACCTCGTCGAACTCGCTGCGGACGTAGATCCGCCAACCGCCGCCGACCTCGCGCAGCTCGAAGCCCCGCCGCACCCCGGGCCGGCCGGGCGTGCCGTCGTCACCGGCGGGGCCGGGCGCGCCGTCGTAGTCGGCGACCAGCGCATCCACGGCCTGGCGCACGCGCTTCACCGGTGCGCCCACCGCGGTCGCGAGGGTCACCAGGCTCATCGGCTCGTCCGCGACCATCAGGATCGCCTCGATCGCGCGCTCGATCCGCGCGTCGTCGACCGCGACCGGCTGGGTCTCGGTCTCGGTGCCGTCAACCGTCATAGTCCGCTCCCAGGTTCGACAGGTTCTCCTCCGACCAGTGCTCGGCCGTCCAGCGCAGCGTCAGCTCGCCCAGCGGCTCGAGCTGCTCGAACGCCAGCGCCGCCCGCCGGTACAGCTCCAGCACGGCCAGGAACCGCGCGATCACCACGCCCTTCTGTTCCGCCCCTGCCACCAGCTGCCGGAAGGACAGCGGCTCGCCGCTGCGCAGCATCCCGACGACGACCGCCGCCTGCTCGCGGATGCTGACCAGCGGCGCGTGCAGGTGGTCGAGCCCGACGACGGGGATCTCACGCGGCGTGAGCGCGAGCGTCGCGATGGCCGCGAAGTCGTCCAGGCTCAGCGTCCAGACCAGCTCCGGCGTCCGCTGCCGGTACTTGTCCTCCAGCCGCACCGTGCGCGCGTGCCGGGCGTTCTCGGCGTCGAGCCGCTCGGCGAACCAGGCGGACGCCTCCTTGAACG
This sequence comes from Leifsonia sp., assembly GCF_051955155.1. NCBI lineage: Bacteria > Bacillati > Actinomycetota > Actinomycetes > Micrococcales > Microbacteriaceae > Leifsonia > Leifsonia sp. The sequence goes on along the minus strand of NZ_JBQCGZ010000182.1, from coordinate 26,382 downwards.
CGCGGTACTGCAGCAGACGGGCGAACAGCAGGTCGCGCGCCTCCAGCAGGGCGACGTCCTCCGCGTCCACCAGCTCGCCCTGCGGCAGCAGGCCGGCGACCTTCAGGTCGAGCAACGTGGCGGCCACGAGCAGGAACTCGCTCGCCTCGTCCAGGCTGTCCGCCGCGTCCAGCTGCTTCAGGTAGGCGATGAACTCGTCGGTGACCCGGCTCAGCGAGATCTCGGTGATGTCCAGTTCGTGCTTGGTGATCAGCGAGAGCAGCAGGTCGAACGGCCCCTCGAATGTGCCCACGGCCACCCGGAACCCGCCCGCGGGTTCATCGAGGGGCACGTCGTTGTCGCTTTCGGCGCCCGGAAGCGACAACGATGTGCCCTTCGCAGTCACCGGAGTGGCGGCGTCCTCAGGCGACGGCGCCACGGAAGATCAGTTCCCTCGCCAGCTGGCGGTACGCCTCGGCGGCGGCGTGCTCCGGCGCGAACTGCGTGATCGGGGTGGCCGCGACCGAGGCATCCGGGAACTTGACCGTGCGCGAGATCACCGTCTCCAGCACGCGGTCGCCGAACGCGTCGACGACGCGCTCCAGCACCTCGCGCGAGTGCAGCGTGCGCGAGTCGTACATCGTCGCGAGGATGCCGTCCAGCTCGATGGCCGGGTTGAGGCGCTCGCGCACCTTGTCGATGGTCTCGATGAGCAGCGCGACGCCGCGGAGCGCGAAGTACTCGCACTCGAGCGGGATGAGCACGCCGTGCGACGCCGTGAGCGCGTTCACGGTCAGGATGCCGAGCGAGGGCTGGCAGTCGATCAGGATGACGTCGTACTCGCCGGCGACCTTGCGGAGCACGCTCGCGAGGATCTGCTCGCGCGCGACCTCGTTCACGAGGTGCACCTCGGCGGCGGACAGGTCGATGTTGGCCGGGATGATGTCCAGCCCTGGCACCGAGGTGCTCTGGATGGCCTCGTGCACGTCCGCGTTGCGGTTGAGCAGCAGGTCGTAGATCGTCGTGACGTCGTGCGTCTGCGCGCCGAGTCCCGCCGAGAGCGCGCCCTGCGGGTCGAAGTCGATCGCCAGAACCCGGCGGCCGTAGCCGGCGAGCGTCGCGCCCAGGTTGATGCTCGTGGTGGTCTTGCCGACGCCGCCCTTCTGGTTGCAGAGGGCGACGATCTTCGCGGGACCGTGCTGCGCGAGCGCGGCGGGCTCCGGGAACGCGCGCAGCGGACGCCCGGTGGGGCCGAGCTTGGCGGCGAGGGATGCGTCATCCATGCCCGGCAGCTCGGTCCTGACCTCGTCGTTGCGCGTCACCAAAGGTGTTCCTCGTCTCCTCGTTGCGGTACGGCTTGTCAAAGGCACAGTCTATCCGCGGCTTCCCCCGTTCGCGGGGCGGCCCCGCGGCGGGTTGTCAGGCGTACGCTGTGGCCGTGCCGCCGATGCCACCCGAACTGACGACGCCGCGTCTGCGATTGCGGATGCGCGACGGCCGCGACGCGGAATGGAGCCTCGCCCTGCTCGCCGAGGACCCGGCTGCGCCGGATCGCGGGATCGAGGAGGAGCGGGAACGTCTGGACGCACACCGGCACGCGGCGGACGCCGCCGGTTTCGGCCTCTACACGATCGAGGTCGCGGAGACCGGGGAGCCGGTCGGCTACTGCGGGCTCATCGTCGGCCGCGCGAGCGCCGAGCAGCCCGAGCTGGCGTACGAGCTGCTCCGCCGCCACGTCGGAAACGGCTACGCGACCGAGGCGGCCGCGGCCATCGTCGACGCCGGCTTCGCGGCGGGCTTCCCGATGCTGTGGGCGACGGTCGCGTCGTGGAACGCGCCGTCATTCGGCGTCCTGCGCAAGCTCGGCTTCGTCGCGACCCGCCGGGCCGGATTCGACGGCGGTTCCGTCTTCGTCTGGCTACGCTGCCGAGCGCCCGCGCGCCGGCACCGCGCCGCGCCATCGCTTCCGTAGTTCTTCACGCGACGCGCCGATGCGAAGCGTGAAGAACTCCGGAACGGACGGAGGCGGTCAGCGGGCGCGCGGGTGCGCCGAGGTGTACACGTCGCGGAGCGTGTCCGCAGTGACCAGCGTGTAGATCTGCGTCGTCGCCACCGACGAGTGGCCCAGCAGCTCCTGCACGACGCGCACGTCGGCGCCGCCGGCGAGCAGGTGGGTCGCGAACGAGTGCCGGAGGGTGTGCGGCGACACCTCGATGCCGAGGTTCGCGCGCTCGGCGGCGGCCCGGATGATCAGCCAGACGTTCTGGCGGGACAGCCGGGCTCCGCGCATGCCGAGGAACAGCGCGGGCGTCGCCCTCCCCCGTGACGACAGCAGCGGGCGGGCGCGCACCAGGTACGCCGACACGGCCGCCTGCGCGTAGCTGCCGAGCGGGACGATGCGCTGCTTGGAGCCCTTGCCGGTCAGGCGGACCACATCGGTGTCGATGACGTCGTCGACGTTCAGGCCGACGGCCTCGCTCACGCGCGCACCCGTCGCGTACATCAGCTCCAGCAGCGCCTTGTCGCGCAGGTCGCCCGGCTCGTCGCCGTCGGTCGCGGCGAGCAGGGCGGACACCTGGTCGACGCTGATCGCCTTCGGCAGCCGGCTGGGGAGCTTGGGCGGGCGGATGTCGCGGGCGACGTCGACGGTCACCCTGCCCTCGTCCAGCAGGAACCGGTGGAACCCGCGGACCGTGGACAGCATCCTGGCCAGCGAGGACGCGGTCAGCGGCGACTCGGCGCGCGAGCCGAGGTGCAGCAGGTACGCCGAGACGGTGGCAGGGGTGACGGCGCGCAGATCGTCGACCCCCTCCGCGGCGAGCCAGTCGCCGTAGACGACCAGATCGCGGCGGTACGCGGCGACCGTATTCGCCGAGAGGCCGCGCTCGATCGCGACGTGCCTCAGATAGGCGTCCACGTCCGCCGCGACGGTCATCCCGCGGTGCTCTGCCTGTTCAGCTTCGGGTGGCTCGGCCACGGCTCGTCCGCCGCACCGAGGGTGCTCCAGCCGGCCGCGCGCGCGGCGACGGCGCCGAGGACGGCGATGCTGAGCGGCGCGTTGTGGAGCCGCCGGCCCAGGACCCCGGCGACGGCCTCCTCCAGCGGGACCCAGGACACCTCGATGTCCGCCTCCTCCGCCTCGCGCGCGAACGCCTCGGCCGTCGGCCGCACCCCGCGCGCCAGGTAGATGCGGATCGCCTCGTCGTTGCCGCCGGGGCTGGTGAACACGTCCGCCAGCACGTTCCAGGTCTCGGCCTGGAGGTCCGCCTCCTCGGCGAGCTCGCGCTTCGCCGCCTCCAGCGGGTCCTCGCCCGTGATGTCGAGCAGGCCGGCCGGGATCTCCCAGTCGCGGTGGCGCACCGGGTGCCGGTACTGCTTGATCAGCAGCACGCGGCCGTCGTCGTCCAGCGCGAGCACCGCGACGGCGCCGGTGTGGTCGACGTACTCCCGGGTGATCTCGTCGCCGTTGTAGCGGAACCGGTCGCGCCGGACGTCCCAGATCTTGCCGTGGAAGACCGTCTCGCTGTCGAGGATCTCCGGCTCGAAGGGCTCGTCGGCGAGCGCCTGCGCCATGCCCTACGCCTCCGCCGCGACTTCGAACAGCAGGCTGGCCTTCTGGCGCTCGAGCGCGGCGCCGACCAGGCCGGCGAACAGCGGGTGCGCGCGGTTCGGCCGCGAGCGCAGCTCCGGGTGCGCCTGGGTGCCGACGTAGAACGGGTGCACGTCGCGCGGCAGCTCGACGTACTCCACGAGGTGGCCGTCCGGCGAGGTGCCCGAGAACCACAGGCCGGCGTCGGCGATCTGCTCGCGGTAGTTGTTGTTCACCTCGTAGCGGTGACGGTGTCGCTCGCTGGCCTCGCTCGCGCCGTAGAGCTCGGCGACGATGGAGCCATCGGCGAGGGCGGCAGGGTAGAGGCCGAGGCGCATGGTGCCGCCCAGGTCGCCTCCGGCGATGATCTCCACCTGCTCGGCCATCGTCGCGATCACCGGGAACTCGGTGTCCGGGTCGAACTCCGACGAGGAGGCGCCGGCGAGGTCCGCCTTGTTGCGCGCGTACTCGATGACCATGCACTGCAGGCCGAGGCACAGGCCGAGCGCGGGGATGCCGTTCTCGCGCGCGAAGCGCAGGGCGCCGAGCTTGCCCTCGATGCCGCGCACGCCGAAGCCGCCGGGCACGCAGATCGCGTCGACCTCGGCGAGCTGCGTTGCCGCGCCCTCCGGGGTCTGGCACTCGTCGGACGGGATCCACTTCAGCTTCACCTTGGTGCGGTGGGCGAACCCGCCCGCGCGCAGCGCCTCCGTGACCGAGAGGTAGGCGTCCGGCAGGTCGATGTACTTGCCGACGAGGCCGATGGTGACCTCGTGCTTGGGGTCGTGCACCGCCTCGAGCAGCCGCGACCAGCCGTCCCAGTCGACGTCGTTCGCCTTGTCCAGGCCGAGCTGGTCGATGATGTACGCGTCCAGGCCCTGCTCGTGCAGCATGGTCGGGATGTCGTAGATTCTCGGCACGTCGACCGCGTTCACGACGGCCGCCTCGTCCACGTCGCACATCAGCGCGATCTTGCGCTTGTTGCTGTCCGAGACGGGGCGGTCGCTGCGCAGCACGAGCGCGTCCGGCTGGATGCCGATGGAGCGGAGCGCGGCGACGGAGTGCTGCGTCGGCTTGGTCTTCTGCTCGCCGGAGGCGTTCATGAACGGCACCAGCGAGACGTGGACGAAGAAGCAGTTCTTGCGGCCGAGCTCGTGGCGCACCTGACGGGCGGACTCGATGAACGGCTGCGACTCGATGTCGCCGACGGTGCCGCCGATCTCGGTGATGATGACGTCGGGCGCCGGCTCGCCGTCCGGACCGGGCTGCGCCTGCAGCCGCATCCGGCGCTTGATCTCGTCCGTGATGTGCGGGATGACCTGGACGGTGTCGCCGAGGTACTCACCGCGGCGCTCCTTGGCGATCACGTTCGAGTAGATCTGGCCGGTGGTGACGTTCGCGGACTGGCCGAGGTTGATGTCGAGGAACCGCTCGTAGTGACCGATGTCGAGGTCGGTCTCCGCCCCGTCGTCCGTCACGAAGACCTCGCCGTGCTGGAACGGGTTCATCGTCCCCGGGTCCACGTTGAGGTAGGGGTCGAGTTTCTGCATGACGACGCGCAGCCCGCGCGCGGTCAGGAGGTTGCCGAGGGAAGCGGCCGTGAGACCCTTCCCCAACGAAGAAACGACACCACCAGTGACGAAGATGTGCTTGGTAGTGCCGTTTGAGATGCCCGCGTCTGATTTATCCACCACGGGCTTGTAGCTTATCACGCGCCGGGGCCGCCCCCGCTCGCCCGCGGCGCGCGTCAGCGCTTCGCGGCGGCCATCTCGACGAGCTCGCGCGCGTGGGCGAGGCCGCTGTCGGAGTCCGGGAGGCCGGAGAGCAGGCGCGCCATCTCGGCGATGCGCTCGTCGCCGTCGAGCCGGCGCACGCTGGAGGCGGTCACGGCGCCATCGTTGTCCTTCACCACGGTGAGATGGTTCGTCGCGAAGGCCGCGACCTGCGCGAGGTGGGTGACGACGATCACCTGGGCGCTCTCGGCCAGGCGGGCCAGCCGGCGGCCGATCTCGATGGCGGAGGCACCGCCGACGCCGGCGTCGACCTCGTCGAAGATGAACGTCGGGACCGGGTCCGTGCCCGCGATGACGACCTCGATGGCGAGCATGACCCGCGACAGCTCGCCGCCCGAGGCGCCCTTGCCGAGCGGACGCGGTTCGGCGCCGGGATGCGGGCGGAGCAGGATCGCGACCTGGTCGCGCCCGCTCGCGGTGTACTCGTCGCGCTCGGTGACCTCGACGACGATCCGCGCGTCCGGCATCGCGAGCGCGGACAGCTCGTCGGAGACGGCATCGGCGAGCCGCGTCGCCGCCTCGCGGCGGCGGGCGCCGAGGTCGGCGGCGAGCTCGGCGACGAGCGCCTCGTCCGCCTCGACCTCGCGCGCGAGCTCCTGGATGCGGTCGGCGTCGCCGTCGAGCTCCAGCAGCCGGAGGCTCCCGGTCTCGAGCGTGGCGATCACGTCCTCGATGGTCGGGCCGTACTTGCGGACCAGCGTCGCCAGTTCCGCCCTGCGGTCCTGGACCACCTCCAGCTCGCGGGCGCCGTCGGTGTCGAGCGTCGCGAGGTAGGTGGAGAGCTGCGCGGCGATGTCGGAGACCAGGTAGTTGGCGTTCGCGACCGCCTCCGCGAGCGGGGTGAGCTCGGCGTCGTGCGGCGCGACCCGCTCCAGCTGGCGGCGGGCGTTGTCGAGCAGCCCGAGCGCGTCCGCACCCTCCGACTCCTCGGCGGAGAGCAGCTCGCGCGCGCCGGCGGCCGCCAGCCGCAGCTCCTCCAGGTTGGTCAGCCGCTCCGCGCGCTCGGCGAGCTCGGCCTCCTCGCCCGGCTGCGGCGCGACCGCCTCGATCTCGGCCATCGCGACGCGCAGGTCCTCCGCCTCCCGCGCCCTGCGCTCCTGGTCGGAGACGAGCTCGTCCAGCTCGGCGCGGTTGTCGCGCCAGCGGTGATACACCTGCGCGTAGGTCTCGACGGAGGCGGCGAAGTCCGGGCCGGCGAACCGGTCGAGCGCCTCGCGCTGGGCGACCGCCGAGCGCAGGCGGATCTGGTCGGACTGGCCGTGCACGACGACGAGCTGGCCGCCGAGCTCGGTGAGCACGCTCACCGGCGCGCTGCGACCGCCGACGACTGCCCTGGAGCGGCCCTCCGCGGACACCGAACGGCTGAGCACCAGCTCCGCCTCGTCGCCGCCGAGCTCGTCGACGTCGCCGCCGGCGTCGCGGACGCGGTCGACGACATCGCCGCGCTGCGGGACGCGCCAGCGCCCCTCCACCCAGGCCTGCGGGCTCCCGAGCCGGACGGCTCCGGTGTCCGCCCGCTCGCCGAGGAGTAGCCCGAGGGCGGAGACGACCATGGTCTTGCCCGCCCCGGTCTCGCCGGTGATCGCGGTGAACCCCGGCCCCAGGGGAAGCGAGGCGTCCGCGATGACGCCCAGGTCCCTGATCGAGATCTCCTCGATGCCTCCACGCACGTCAGTCACGGCCGGCCGGCCCCCGCCACCCGGTCACGGGCAGGGCGAACTTGGGCACGCGCCGGTCGGTGAACGGCCCGGGGTGCAGCCGTGCGAGCCGCACCGGGATGGGCGAGCGCCGGACGACGACGCGGGACCCGCGCGGCAGGTCGAAGGCGCGACGTCCGTCGCACCAGAGGATGCCCTCTCCCCCGGCCCGATCGAGCAGTTCGACCGCGAGCGAGGAGTCGGCGTCGACGACGAGCGGACGCGAGAACAGGGCGTGCGCGCTGAGCGGCACGAGCAGCAGGGCCGCGACGCCCGGCCAGACGACGGGTCCGCCCGCCGAGAACGAGTACGCGGTGGACCCCGTCGGCGTCGACATCACGACGCCGTCGCAGCCGAAGCTCGACATCGGGCGGCCGTCGACCTCGAGCACGACCTCGAGCATCCGCTCGCGGCTCGCCTTCTCGACCGTCGCCTCGTTGAGCGCCCAGCTCTCGTAGACGACCTCCTTGCCGACCTTGACCCTGGCGGAGAGCGTCATGCGCTCCTCCACCTCGTAGTCCTTGGACAGGCCGCGGGCCACCGCGATCTCGAGGTCGTCGCGCTCGCTCTCGGCGAGGAAGCCGACGTGACCGAGGTTGACGCCGAGCAGCGGCGCCGTGCAGCCGCGCACCAGCTCGGCCGCGCGCAGGATGGTGCCGTCGCCGCCGAGCACGATGACCAGCTCCAGCTCGTTCGGCTGCACCTCGTCGCCCAGCACGGCCACCGCGTCCAGGTCGGGCTCGGCCGCGAGCAGATCACGGCGCTCGTCCTCGCTGAGCACCGGGATCACGCCGGCGGAGATCAGCTGCCGGCAGACGCGCACGCCGGCGAGCAGGGAGTCCTGACGGCCGGTGTGCGCGACGACGAGGATGTACCGCTGCGCTGCACCCGATTCCGTCACGTCGCCTCCCTTTCGCTCGGTCTTCCCATTCTGTCGGAGATTCCACCCGTGCTGGGCGGATCGGCGACGTCTGGGGAGAATTCACATCCCGGACACCCGTGTGCAGGACTATCCGGCGATCTCCTGCACCCGCGCCATCCACTCCGTCGGATTGTCGCCGTGCACGCTCAACCGGACCAGGAACTCCCGGTTGCCGTGCGAGCCCGCGATGGGCGACGGGATGAGTCCCGCCGTGCCAAGGCCGACGTCGAACGCGGCCCAGAGCACCCCGCCGACCGCGTCAGCGCGCAGCCCAGCGTCCCGCACGATGCCCTCGCGCACGCCGCCGCGACCCACCTCGAACTGCGGCTTGATCAGCAGCACGAAGTCGGCGTCCTGGGCTGCGGTCGCCCGGAGCGCCGGCAGCACCTGGGCGAGCGAGATGAAGGACAGGTCGGCGACGACCAGATCGGGCCGGACCGGACCGCCCGCGAGGCCGGCCAGCAGCTCGGGCGTCAGCGAGCGGACGTTCACGCCCTCGTACGACTCCAGCCGCTCCTCGCCCGCCAGCTGCGGCGCGAGCTGGCCGTGGCCGACGTCCAGCGCGATCACCCGGGCGGCGCCGCGCTCGAGCAGGACCTGGCTGAAGCCTCCGGTCGACGCCCCGGCGTCCAGGGCCATCCGGCCGGCGACAGGGATGTCGAACGCGTCGAGCGCCGCGATCAGCTTGTGCGCTCCCCTGCTGACGTAGTGGTCGGCGCCCGCGACCTCGATGACGGCGTCCTCCGCGACCTTCGCCGACGCGCGGACGACCGGGCGGCCGTCGACCGTCACGAGTCCCTCCGCGATCAGCGTCGCGGCGTGCGAGCGCGAGCGGGCGAGGCCGCGCGCGGCGAGCGCGACGTCGAGCCGCTCAGCCATGCCGGGGCGCGTCGGAGCCCTCGAGGCGCGCCGACAGCTCGGCGTGCAGCTGCGCATACGCCTCGGCGCGCGCGGCAAGCGGCTGTTCCTCGATCACCTCGAGCCGCGGCAGCAGTCCCTCGTCCGCGCCGTCCGCGTCGCCGCCGACGGCATCCTGGTCGCGATCCATGCCGGTCACCCTACTCGACGAACACGCCGGCCAGGGTCTTCTTGCCGCGTCGCAGCACGACCGTGCCGCCGGGGAGCAGAACGTCGCCGACCGCCGCGTCTGCGTCGTCGATCTTCGCGTTGTTCGCGTACACGCCGCCCTGGGCGACCGCGCGCCTGGACTCGCCGAGGCTCTTGGTGAGCCCGGTGTCCACGAGCGCCTGGGCGATCGTGGTGGACGCGGCCGTCGTCGTGTTCGGCAGCTCGCGCAAGGCGGCCTCGATGGTCGCCCGGTCCTGGCCCTCCAGGTCGCCCTGGCCGAACAGCGCCTCGGACGCGGCGATGACCGCCTCGGTCGCCTCCGCGCCGTGGACGAGGCTGGTCACCTCGTAGGCGAGGCGGCGCTGGGCCTCCCGCCGGAACGGCTCGTCGGCGACCGCGCGCTCCAGGCGCTCGATCTCGTCGCGGTGCAGGAACGTGAACACCTTCAGCCGGGCGACGACGTCCGCGTCGTCGGTGTTCAGCCAGAACTGGTACATGGCGTACGGGCTGGTGAGCGCGGGGTCGAGCCAGACGGCGTTGCCCTCGCTCTTGCCGAACTTGGTGCCGTCGCTGTTCGTGATCAGCGGGGTCCCGATGGCGTGCACGTGCGCGCCCTCGACCTTGCGGATCAGGTCGGTTCCGCTGGTGAGGTTGCCCCACTGGTCGCTGCCGCCGGTCTGCAGCACGCAGCCGTACTGGCGGTAGAGCTCCAGGTAGTCCATGCCCTGCAGGATCTGGTAGCTGAACTCGGTGTACGAGATGCCCTCGTCGGAGTTCAGGCGCGCGGAGACGGCGTCCTTCTTGAGCATGGCGCCCACCCGGAAGTGCTTGCCGATCTCGCGGAGGAAGTCGATGGCGGACATCGGCGCCGTCCAGTCCAGGTTGTTGACCAGACGCACCGCGTTGTCGCCCTCGGCGGAGAGGAACCGGGTGACCTGCTGCTGCAGGTAGCCGACCCACTCGACGACGGTCTCCTTGGTGTTCAGCGTGCGCTCCGCGGTCGGCTTGGGGTCGCCGATGAGGCCGGTGGAGCCGCCGACCAGACCGAGCGGCCGGTGGCCGGCCAGCTGGAGCCGGCGCATGGTCAGGAGCTGGACGAGGTTGCCGAGGTGCAGGCTGGGCGCCGTCGGGTCGAAACCGCAGTAATACGTGACCGGCTCCCCCGCCAGGAGCTGCTTGAGGTCGGCCTCATCCGTGGAGACGTGGATGAGCCCGCGCCACTGCAGCTCGTCCCAGACGTCGTCGAAGGACGGGTCGTTGCTCTGGGCACGGAGACGCTGTTCGGTGGAGGCGGTATCGGACACCCCGACAGAGTATCAGCGGAGCCCATCGGGGCCGCGCCAGAGATAAGGCTTGTAGGCCTGATGTAGGTTGAATCAGGCGTCATGACCTGATACCGTCTACATCAGGCAGCGAATCCTGATGGGAGAGGAGCCGCAGACGATGTTCGTGATCACCGCCGACCAGGTCGGCAGCCGCACCCGGCCGGACATCGTCGGCAGCGTGCAGGCCCGCCTCGACGAGCGCTACGGCGAGCGCCTCGCCCTGCCCGTCGACCGCAACGCCGGCGACGAGCTGCAGGCGCTCACCGCGGACGCCGCGACGGCCCTCGCCCTCGTCCTCGACCTGACCAGGAGCGACGAGTGGAGCGTCGGGCTCGGCATCGGCTCGGTGCGGCTCCCGCTGCCCCGCAACACCAGGGAGGCGGCGGGGGACGCGTTCGTCGCCGCCCGGTCCGCCGTAACCAGGGCGAAGCGCACGCCCGGCCGCTTCGCGTGCGAGGCGGTCGCCGAGCCGCAGTCCGGCGAGGACGCCGAGGCACTCCTCGGCCTGCTGCTCGCCATCCGCGCCTCCCGGAGCGACGCCGGCTGGGAGCTGTACGACCTGGTGACGTCCGGCCTCACGCAGGCCGAGGCAGGCGCCAGGCTCGGTATCACCCCGCAGTCGGCGAGCGACCGCGCCCGCGCGGCCGCGCTGCGCGTCGAGCTGGCGGCGCATCCCGCCCTGACTAGGCTGTTGCAGAACGCCGACGCCGCCCAGGCCGCCGGCGCGGACGCCGACCGTCGGACGGAGGACGGATGACCCTGCTGCCCCTTCCCTCGATCCTCGCCCAGATCGCGCCGTTCGCGATCTGGGGCCTCACGCTCACACTCACGATCGCGGCGGTGTGCTGCATCGTCGCGACACTGCGCACCCCGCGCCGCCCGCTCGTGTACGTCGCGGTCGGCCTGCTCGCGCTCGCCTTCGTGCTCGCGGCGCTGCCGCAGCATCCCGCACCGGTCGTCTACCGCGTCCTGATCGGCATCGTCGTGCTCACCCTCAGCGTGCTCGGCGGAGGCCCGGCCGCCCAGCTGGTGCTGGCGCTGGCCACCCGCAGCACCTCGGTGCCTGGCGCGCACGGCGGCATCGTGGTGCACGACAGGGTGAGCGGAGCCGAGGAGACCCGCGAGGTTCTCCGCGGCGGCATGACGATCGGCTTCCTGGAACGCTTCGCCACCACCGGCGCGATCATGGCCGGCTTCCCGGAGGCGCTCGGCGTGCTCATCGCGATCAAGGGCCTCGGCCGGTTCACCGAGCTGGAGGCGCCGGAGGCCAGGGAGCGGTTCATCATCGGAACGCTGGTCAGCATCGTCTGGGCGTGCGTCTGCGCCGGAATCTTCCGCTTCGCCGGCTGAGCAGTTCACCCGGAATCGAGAGGCGGCGACAAGAGAATCGGCGTGGCCAGGACGGCCGCCCACGCGCCCGCCAGCATCCAGGGCCCGAACGGAATGCCGGTGGCGCCGGTCGCGCGGCGTGCGGCCAGCAGCAGCGCGGCGTAGCAGCCGCCGAGCACGAACGCGGCGGTCGCGCCGACCACCAGCGGCATCCAGCCGAGATACCCCAGGTGGAGCCCGAGGACGCCCGCGAGCTTCACGTCGCCGTACCCCATGCCTCCCGGTCCCAGCGCCAGCACCAGGTAGACCCCGAACATCCCGACGGCGCCCGCTCCCGCGACGGCCAGCCGGCCCGGCGCTGCGGCGAGCAGCGCCGACGCAGTCAGGCCAAGCGCCCCGACGAGAAACGCCGGGACGACGATCGCGTTGGGAAGGATGTTGCTGCGCAGGTCGATCCGGGCCAGGCGGACGCTGGCGACGGCCAGGTGCGCGAACGTCAGAGCGCTGATGATGGCACTCGCACCGCCCGACTCTGCCCATTCCATGCCGTCTCCTCTCGATCCGGAGTCGAACGTAGCGCCAGAGCGCGGCCGGCCACGGCCCGATCCGAGATCTGTGGAGAGTGTCCCCTTCTCCCGTGTCGTTGAGGAGGGAGGATCCTCGGCGCAACACGCCGTGAAATGCGGGACAGGGAGGCGTCCTGCCACCCGATCGGCGGTGATGTCCTCCGTTCCGGACCGAACGCGCGGCTCAGTCGTGCGACTTCGGATGCCGTTTGTACGGCGAGACCGTCGGGTCGCCCGGCAGCCAGTACCGCCACGGGAACGCCGTGCCGCCGCCGGCGCCGGAGACGCCGGTGCGCGGACCGGTCGCGTACTCCGCCTGGACGGCAGGCAGCAGCAGCTGCAGCGCGCCCCCGAAGAGGTCGGCGCCGTCGTCGGCGAGGCTGAGACCCGCCGCGACGACGAGCCGGGCCGGCCCGCGCGCCAGGTCGCGGTGCGGGATGCTGCGGCCGGTCGCGCCCGACCGCCGGTGCGCCGCGAGCTCCTCGCCCTCGACGACCTCGCCCGCGCGCAGCAGCACCGCCGACGCCTCCCCCTCCGGCGAGCACACCACGTTGGCGCAGACGTGCATCCCGTAGGTGAAGTACGCGTACAGGTGGCCGGGCTCGCCGTACATCACCGCGTTCCGCTTCGTCCGGCCGCGGAAGGCGTGCGAGCCGGGATCCAGCCCGTCGCCGATGTACGCCTCCACCTCGGTGATCCGGATGGCGACCGGCCCCTCGGGCGACTCGTGCCGCAGCACGGCGCCGAGCAGCTTCGGGGCGACCTCGAGCGACGACGCCAGGAATGCGTCGCGCTCTGGCCGGTAGAGCGTCACCTCGGGGCCGGTCGTCAGACCAGGTCCCGTCGCGTCGTGGCGAGCGCGCCCGTGATCGCGCGCACCCGCTCCGTCAGCGCCGCGAGCTGCTCCTGCACGCGGTCCGGCGCGGTGCCGCCCGCGCCGGCACGGCTCGCCACCGAGCCCTCGACGGTGAGCACGCTGCGCACCTCAGGGATCAGCAGCGGGTCGATCGCGGCCAGCTGCTCATCGGAGACCTCGTGCAGCTCCAGCCCGTTGTCCTCGGCGAAGCGCACCAGGCTGCCGGTGATCTCGTGGGCGTTCCGGAACGGGACGTGCTGCTTGACCAGCCACTCGGCGACGTCCGTGGCGAGCGAGAACCCCTGCGGGGCGAGCTCGGCCATCCGGTCGGTGTGGAAGCGCAGGGTGGCGACCATCCCGGTGAAGGCGGGCAGCAGCACCTCGAGCGTCTGCACGGAGTCGAAGACCGGCTCCTTGTCCTCCTGCAAATCGCGGTTGTATGCCAGCGGAAGGCCCTTCAGGGTGGTCAGCAGGCCGGTGAGGTTGCCGATCAGCCGGCCGGACTTGCCGCGGGCGAGCTCGGCGATGTCCGGATTCTTCTTCTGCGGCATGATCGAGGACCCGGTCGAGTAGGAGTCGTCGAGCTTGACGAAGCCGAACTCGCGCGTGTTCCAGAGGATGATCTCCTCGGCGAAGCGGGACAGGTCCACCCCGATCTGGGCGGCGACGAACGCGAACTCCGCGACCACGTCGCGCGCGGCGGTGCCGTCGATCGAGTTCTCCGAGCTCGCGGCGAAGCCCAGCTCGCGTGCCACCAGCAGCGGGTCGAGGCCGAGCGTCGACCCGGCGAGTGCTCCCGCCCCGTACGGCGAGACATCGGCGCGGCGGTCCCAGTCGATCAGGCGTTCCAGGTCGCGAACGAGCGGCCAGCAGTGCGCGAGCAGATGGTGGGCGAGCAGCACGGGCTGCGCGTGCTGCAGGTGGGTGCGGCCGGGGAGGATCGCGGCGGGATGCGCGTCCGCCTGCGCGGCGATGGCGTCCACCAGCGCGATCAGGCGCTCGGCGATGACGCCGGCGTGGTCGCGCAGGTACATCCGCACGAGCGTCGCGATCTGGTCGTTGCGGGACCGGCCGGCGCGCAGCTTGCCGCCGAGCTCGGCGCCCGCGCGCTCGATGAGGCCGCGCTCCAGCGCCCCGTGCACGTCCTCGTCGGTCTCGGCGGCGACGAACGCGCCGGACTCCACGTCCCGCTCCAGCCGGTCGAGGGCGGCGAGCATGCCGGCGAGCTCCTCGTCGGTCAGGTAACCCGCCGCGGCCAGCCCCTTGGCGTGCGCGCGCGAGCCGGCGATGTCGTACCCCGCGAGCGCCCAGTCGAAGTGCGTGGACTTGCTCAGCAGCGCCAGCTCCGGCGACGGACCGCCCGCGAACCGGGCTCCCCAGAGCTTGCCCTCGTCGGTGCGGCCGACCCCGCTCTCGCCGCTCACGCCGCGCTCCCTTCCGTCACGTTCTTCTCCAGCAGCCAGGCCAGGACGGCCTTCTGCGCGTGCAGGCGGTTCTCCGCCTCGTCCCAGATGACGGACTGCGGCCCGTCGAGCACGTCGGCGCTCACCTCCAGGCCACGGTAGGCCGGCAGGCAGTGCAGGAAGACGGCGTCCGGCTTGGCGCGGCCCATCAGCTCCGCGTCCACGGTGTAGCCACCGAAGACGGCGACGCGCTCGGCCTTCTCGCTCTCCTTGCCCATCGACACCCAGGTGTCGGTGATCATCACGTCCGCGTCGCGCGCGGCCTCCGCGGCGTCCTCGGTCACCAGGACGGAACCACCGGTGCCGGCCGCGATCGCCTCGGCGTCGGCGACGATGGCCTTCTCCGGCAGGTAGCCGGCGGGCGCGGCGATCCGCACGTGCATCCCCGCGGTGACGCCGCCGAGCAGGTAGGAGTGCGCCATGTTGCTCGCGCCGTCGCCGAAGAAGCTCAGCGTCAGGCCCTCCGTGCCGCCCTTGTGCTCGCGCACGGTGAGGAGGTCGGCGAGGATCTGGCAGGGGTGGAACTCGTCCGTCAGCGCGTTCACGACCGGGACGCCGGCGTACTCGGCCATCGTCTCGAGGTCGGTCTGCGCGAACGTCCGCCAGACGATCGCGGCGACCTGGCGGCCGATGATGCGTGCCACGTCCGGCACCGACTCGCGCGTGCCGATCTGCGCCTTCGTGCCGTCCACGAGGAACGGCGAGCCCTGCAGCTCGGCGACGCCGACGGAGAAGGAGGTCTGGGTGCGCAGCGTCGGCTTGTCCATGATCAGCGCGACGGTCTGCGGTCCCCGAAGCGGGCTCAGGGCGAAGCGGTCGCGCTTGAGGCGAGCTGCGAGGTCGAGGACCTCCGCCTGCTCGGCGGGGCTCAGATCGTCGTCGCGGAGGAAGTGCCTGGTCATTGTGGCCTTTCGAGGTGGGGAGAGGTCAGAGGGCGGCGAGCGCGCGGCCGAAGCGGTCGCGGAACTCCGCGAGCTCGGCGTCGCCGACGATGAGCGGGGGCGCGAGCCGGATGCTGGACTCGTTGGGCGCGTTGATGATGAGCCCCTGGGCGAGAGCGGCGTCGGAGAGCCGGTGCGCCTCGCCGTCGGTGAGGCCGATGCCGAGCAGCAGGCCGGCTCCGCGGACGTCGCCGATCAGCGGCGAGTCGTAGGACCGGATGATCGCGCGCAGCTCCTCGCCGCGGCGCGCGGCGTTCTCCACTAGGCCGGCGCGCTCGATCTCGGCGAGCACGGCGTTGCCGGCCGCGGTGGCGAGCGGGTTGCCGCCGAAGGTGGAGCCGTGCTGGCCCTGGGTGAACAGGTCGGACGCCCAGCCGAAGGTCACGAGCGCGCCGATCGGGACACCACCGGCGATGCCCTTCGCGACCGTCACGGCGTCCGGCAGGATGCCCTCGTGCTGGTAGGCGAACCAGCGGCCGGTGCGGCCGACGCCGGTCTGGATCTCGTCCAGGATGAGGAGGACGCCGTGCTGCTCGGTGAGCTCGCGCGCCCGGCGCAGGAACCCGTCCGGCAGGTCGAGGACGCCGGCCTCGCCCTTGATCGGCTCGACGAAGAGCGCGGCGACGCGGTCGTCGATCGCCGCCTCCAGGGCGGCGATCGTGGAGTCGATGTGCTCGACGCCGCCGGGGAGCGGCTCGAACGCCTCGCGCATCGGCGGCTTGCCGGTGAGCGCGAGCGAGCCCATCGTGCGGCCGTGGAACGCGTTGTGCAGGGCGAGCACGCGCGTGCGCTTGCCGTTCGCGCCGCGGTTCAGCCTGGCCAGCTTGAAGGCCGCCTCGTTCGCCTCTGCACCGGAGTTGCCGAACAGGACCCTGCCTCGCTCGCCCGCCCCGGTGATCCGGCGCAGCCGCTCGGCGAGCTCTAGCTGGGGCGCGGTGGAGAAGTAGTTGGACACGTGCGCGAGCGTCGCGACCTGCGCGCTCACCGCATCCACCAGCGCGGGATGCGCGTGCCCGAGCGAGTTCACGGCGATGCCGGCCAGGAAGTCGAGGTACTCGTTGCCGTCGACGTCCCAGACGCGGCAGCCCTCGCCGCGCGCGAGCATCAGCTTGGGCGTGGCCAGCGTGCGCATCATCGCATCGCCGAACCGCGGCTTCCACTCGCCTGACGTGTTGCTCTGCGCGCTCATGCCCGCGCCACCTCCGTTCCGATCCCCGACTGGGTGAACACCTCGAGCAGGATCGAGTGCGGCACCCGACCGTCGATGATGGCCGCCTTCGGCACTCCGCCGTCCACGGCGTCCAGGCACGCGGCCATCTTCGGGATCATCCCGGACTCGAGGCTGGGCAGCAGCTCGCGCAGCTCCTCCGCGGCGATCTTGGAGAGCAGGGAGTCGCGGTTCGGCCAGTCGCTGTAGAGGCCGGCGACGTCGGTCAGGATGACCAGCTTGGCCGCCCCGAGCGCCACGGCGAGCGCCGCCGCCGCCGCGTCCGCGTTCACGTTCAGCGTCTGGCCCGGCTCGTCCAGGTCGGGCGCGATCGAGGAGACGACGGGGATGCGGCCCGCGTCGATCTGCGCGAGCACCGCCTCCGGGCTCACGCCGACCACGTCGCCGACCAGGCCGAGATCGACCTCGACGCCGTCCACGACGGCGCCGCGCTTGCGACCCTGGAAGAGCCCGGCGTCCTCGCCGGAGAGACCGGCGGCGAGCGGCCCGTGCTTGTTGATGTTCCCGACGATGTCGCGGTTGATCTGGCCGGTCAGCACCATCCGGACGACATCCATCGCCTCCGGCGTCGTCACGCGGTAGCCGCCGCGGAACTCGCTCTCGATGCCGAGCCGGTCGAGCATCGCGGAGATCTGCGGGCCGCCGCCGTGCACGACGACGGGACGCAGGCCCGCGTAGCGCAGGTAGACCATGTCCTCGGCGAAGGTGCGCTGCAGCTCCTCGCTGACCATCGCGTTCCCGCCGAACTTCACGACGATGATGCGGTCGTGGAACGTCTTCAGCCACGGCAGCGACTCGATGAGGGTCGCTGCCTTCGCGGCGGCGGCGTCGCGCTCCACCGTCTCGTCGTCGTCGGGGGTCGTTGGCATCGGTGCAGGGCTCGTCATCTCAGCTGGAGTATGCACTGTTCTCGTGCACGTAGTCGTGGGTCAGGTCGTTGGTGAGGATCGCTGCCGTCTCCTCGCCCGCGTGCAGGTCGATGAGCACGTGCACGGCGCGCGGCGTCAGGTCGACGAGGTCGCGCGGCTGGTCGGGCTCTCCCGCCGTGCACACCTGGACGCCGTTGATCGCGACGTCGATGCCGTACGGGTCGAACACGGCGTCGGTGGTGCCGACGGCGGCCAGGACGCGGCCCCAGTTGGGGTCGTTGCCGAAGATCGCGGCCTTGAACAGGTTGGACCGGGAGACGGCGCGGCCGACGGTCACCGCGTCGTCCTCGCTGTGCGCGTTCACGACCTCGATCGTCACGTCGTGCGACGCGCCCTCCGCATCCTGCTGCAGCTGGCTCGCCAGGTCGCGGCAGACCTCCGTGAGCAGGAGCGTGAACTCGTCCGCGTCCGGCGTCACGCCGCTCGCGCCGGAGCCGAGCAGCGCGACCGTGTCGTTGGTGGACATGCAGCCGTCGGAGTCGAGCCGGTCGAAGGTGACCCTGGTCGCCGACCGCAGAGCGGCGTCCAGCTGGGCGGAGTCGAGGACGGCGTCCGTCGTGATGACGACGAGCATCGTCGCGAGGCCCGGCGCGAGCATCCCCGCGCCCTTCGCCATCCCGCCGACGGTCCAGCCCGCGGCGGAGCGCCGCTCGGCCTGCTTGGGGCGGGTGTCCGTCGTCATGATCGCCTCGGCGGCGCCGAGCCCGGCGTCCCCGGCGAGGGCGCCAGCCGCGGCGGTCACGCCGGAGGTGAGCTTGCCGAGGTCCAGTTGGTCGCCGATCAAGCCGGTCGAGCAGACGAGCACGTCGCCCGCCGAGACGCCGAGCGCCTCGCCGACCGCCTCCGCCGTCGCGTGCGTGGTCTGGAAGCCCTGCGCGCCGGTGTAGCAGTTGGCGCCGCCGGAGTTCAGCACGATGGCGGAGACGACGCCGTCGGCGATCACCTGCTCGCTCCAGAGCACCGGGTTGGCCTTGCAGCGGTTGGTGGTGAAGACGGCGGCCGCTGCGGTCAGCGGGCCGCGGTTGTGGACGAGCGCGAGGTCGCGCTTGCCGCTCGACTTCAGGCCGGCGACGACGCCGGCGGCGGAGAATCCCTTGGCTGCGGTGACGCTCACGGCGCGACTCCATTCACGGAAAGGCCCGCGGTCTCGTTCAGACCCAGGGCGATGTTGGCGGACTGGATGGCGGCGCCCGCGGTCCCCTTGTAGAGGTTGTCGATCGCGAGGACGGTGACGACGCGCCCCGCAGCCTCGTCGAGTGCGACGCCGATCAGGACGGTGTTGGCTCCGAGGACGTCGGCGGTGCGCGGGACGACGCCGGCGGGAAGGACCTGCACGAACGGCTCCCCCGCGTACGCGTCCTCCCAGGCCGCCTGCACCTGCGCGGCGGTCACGCCGGGCTTCACGCGCGCGGTCGAGGTGGCGAGGATGCCGCGGGACATCGGAACGAGCACCGGAGTGAACGACAGGGTCGGCGCGCTCGCGCCGGCGACCCGCAGGTTCTGCTGGATCTCCGGGATGTGCCGATGCGTCCCGCCGACCGCGTACGGGTTCGCCGAGCCGAGGATCTCGCTCGCGAGGTACATGGTCTTCAGCGACTTGCCGGCGCCGGAGGGGCCGACGGCGAGCACGGCGACGATGTCCTGCTCCTCCACGATCCCGGCGCGGATTCCCGGGGCGAGGGCGAGCGAGACGGCGCTGGCGTTGCAGCCGGGGGCGGCGATCCTTCTCACGCCCGCGAGCCGCTCGCGCTGCTTGCCGGATGCGGTGAGCAGCTCGGGGACGCCGTACGCCCACGAGCCGTGGTGCTCGCCGCCGTAGAACGCTGCCCAGTCGGCCGGGTCCTCGAGGCGGTGATCCGCGCCGCAGTCGACCACGAGGGTGTCCTCGGGGAGGGTCGCGGCGATCGCGCCGGAGGCGCCGTGCGGCAGCGCGAGGAAGACGACGTCGTGGCCGGCCAGGCCCTCCGGCGTGCTCTCGACGAGCGTCAGGTGGGCGAGCGAGCGCAGGTGCGGCTGGTGGGCGATGAGCGGGTGGCCGGCGTTCTGGTGCGCGGTGACGGTGCGCACCTCGAAATCGGGATGGTCGGCGAGGATGCGCAGCAGCTCGCCGCCCGCATACCCGGAGGCGCCGGCGACGGCAACCGAGAAAGTCATGCTTGTTCCTTGATGAGTGGACGACAGGGGACCGGCGACGGCGGCGCCCACGTCCGGCCCACGAGGGGTCGCCCGAGCGCCGCCTAGATTCGGCGGTCGCGCAGGCGTCGGCGCAGAACGGTGCGGCCGACGATAAGCATGCAGCAACCCTACAGCCCCGGCCCCGCCCGCCGCCAAATCGGCGACGTCACCCCGGGGCTCTGCCTTCAGCCGCCGAGCACAGGAAAACCGTCGCGGATCGGCGTGATTCGCGGCGGTTTTCCTGTGCTCGGCGGCCCCGGGAGCCGGGTTCTGGGAGGCCGGGGGCTACTCGCGGATGGCGGCGCCGAAGCGGTCGGCGGCGACGGCGGCGCCGGCGAGCTTGGCCTCGCTGGCCTCCGCCGCCGTGAGCGTGCGGTCGTCGGCGCGGAAGCGCAGCGCGAACGTCAGGCTCTTGTGCGCGGCGGGGATGCCCGCGCCGCGGTAGTCGTCGACGAGCCGGATGTCCTCCAGGAGCGCACCGGCGCCCTCGCGCACCGCGCGCAGCACGTCGCCGGCGTGGACCTCCTCCGGCACCACGAGCGACAGGTCCTGCGTGGCGGCGGGGAACCCGGCGATCGTACCGGCGACGATGTCCGACGGCGCGACCGCGATCAGCGCATCCAGGTCCAGCTCGAACACCGCGACCACGCGCGGCAGGTCGAGCTCCTCGACCAGCGCCGGCAGCAGCTCGCCCGCGTAGCCGACGACCGTCCGCGCCCCGTCGCCGCCGAGGGCGACCAGCTGCGCGGTGCGGCCCGGGTGGAGCGCCTGGTGGCGGCTCTGCACGAACTCGATCGCGAGGCCGGCCGCGGTCGCGGTCTGACGGACCATCGTCAGCGCGTCGGCGAGGCCGGCGGGGACGGGCGCCTGACCCGGCTCCTTCGGCACCGCGTTGCCGACGACGAGGCCGGCGAGATGGCGCGGCTGAGCGGGGATGCCCGCGTTCAGCCCGGCGAGCGTCTCGTCGCTCGGGAGCACCGCGCCGGGCGGCAGCGTCTCGCTGCCGAGCACGGCGCCGGCCGGGCGGAACACCGTGCCGAGCTCGTACACGTTCAGGTCGACCAGTCCGCGCGCGAGGTTGCGCTTGGCGATCTCCAGCAGCCCGGGCAGCAGCGAGGTGCGCAGGTACGGCGCCGTCGCATCCAGCGCGTTCGCCAGGCGCACGGCGGGGACGCCGCCCGCCTCCGGCGAGCCGAACAGGTCGTTCTCGCGCTCGCTGACGAACGGGAAGGCGAGCACCTCGGTGGAGCCGTTGTCGGCGAGCATCTGCGCGACCGCGCGGCGCAGCTTCTGCTCGCGGGTCAGGCCGCGGCCGGGAGGAGCGACGGGCAGGACGGACGGGATGCGGTCGAACCCGACGATGCGGGCGACCTCCTCCGCCAGGTCCGACTTGTCGGTCAGGTCGGGACGCCAGCTCGGCGGGACGACGAGCAGCGCACCGTCGCCGTCGGTGACCGTCCCGCCGATCTCGGCGAGCGCACCGCGCACCTCGTCGTCGGTGAAGTCGGCGCCGACCAGGCCCTGGATGTAGCCCTCGGGGAGCCGGATGGCCTCCGCCTGCTGCGCCGCGTCGTGCAGCGAGCCGAGTTCGTCGGCGTGGCCGCCGGCCAGCTGCTCCAGCAGCTGCACGACCCGGGCCGCCGCGGCGACGGCGACGCGCGGGTCGACGCCGCGCTCGAAGCGCTTGGACGCCTCGCTCGGCAGCTTGTGCCTGCGCGCGGTGCGCGCGATCGACACCGGGTCGAAGTTCGCGGCCTCGATGAGCACGTTGCGGGTCTGCGGGCTGATCTCCGTCGATGCTCCGCCCATCACGCCGGCCAGGCCGATGGCCCCGGACTCGTCGGTGATGAGCAGGTCCTCGGCGTGCAGCGCGCGGGTCTGGTCGTCGAGCGTGACGAGCGTCTCGCCGTCGTGCGCCCGGCGGACGACGATCCCGCCGCTGAGCGCGTCCAGGTCGTAGCCGTGGATCGGCTGGCCGAGCTCGAGCATCACGTAGTTGGTGATGTCCACGATCAGCGAGATGGAGCGGATGCCGGCGAGCTTGAGCCGTGCGACCATCCACGGCGGCGTCGGGCGGGTGCCGTCGACGTCGCGGACGACGCGCGTGACGAACACGCTCGCGCCCACGCGGCCGCGGATCGGCGCGCGGTCGTCGATGGTCACGCTGAAGCCGTGCGCGTGCGCCCCGGCGGCGTGCACGGTGACCGCGTCCGCGGGGTCGCGGAAGGCGGCGCCGGTGGCGTGCGAGTACTCGCGGGCGATGCCGCGGATGGAGAACGCGTAGCCGCGGTCCGGCGTCACGTTCACCTCGACGGCGGTGTCGTCCAGGCCGAGCAGCGCGATGGCGTCGGTGCCCACCTCGGGGTCGAGCCCGAGCGTGGTCAGCCGCAGGATGCCCTCGTGGTCGTCGCCGAGGCCGAGCTCGCGCGCGGAGGCGATCATGCCGTCGGACACGTGGCCGTACGTCTTGCGCGCCGCGATCGGGAACGGACCGGGCAGCACGGAACCCGGCAGGGTCACGACGACCTTGTCGCCGCGCAGGAAGTTTCGGGCGCCGCAGACGATGCCGCGCACGTCGGGACCGCCGTCCGCCGCCTTCTGGCCCTCGGGCGCGACGCGCACCTGGCACCAGCGGATCGTCTTGCCGTTGGTCTGCGGCTCCTCCTCGAACTCCAGCACCTGGCCGACGACGACCGGGCCGGAGATCTCGAACGTGTGGACGTCCTCCTCCTCCAGACCGACCGAGACCAGGGCGGCGTGCACCTCGTCCGCCGTGGTTCCGGGCTCGAGGTCGACGTACTCGCCGAGCCAACTCAGGGGGACGCGCATCAGACCACCATTCCGAACTGCTGGGAGAAGCGGACATCGCCCTCGGCCATGTCGCGCATGTCTTTGACGTCGTTCCGGAACATCAGGGCCCGTTCGACGCCCATCCCGAACGCGAAACCGGAGTAGACGTCCGGGTCGATGCCCGCGGAGCGGAGCACGTTCGGGTTCACCATGCCGCAGCCGCCCCACTCGATCCAGCGGGCGCCGCCCTTGAAGGTCGGGTGCCAGAGGTCGAGCTCTGCGCTCGGCTCGGTGAAGGGGAAGTAGTTGGGACGCAGGCGCACGCGGGCCCCCTCGCCGAAGAGCGTCTTCGCGAAGTGGTCGAGAGTGCCGCGCAGGTGGGCCATCGTCAGGCCCTTGTCCACCGCAATGCCCTCGGTCTGGTGGAACACCGGCAGGTGCGTCGCGTCGAACTCGTCGGTGCGGAACACCCGGCCGGGGGCGATGCGGTACACCGGCAGCTCGTCGCCGAGCAGGGCGCGCAGCTGCACCGGGGAGGTGTGCGTGCGCAGCACCAGGTGCGAGTTCGTCGGCTCGACGAAGAAGGTGTCCTGCATGGCGCGGGCGGGGTGGTCCTCGTCGAAGTTGAGGGCGTCGAAGTTGTACCACTCGCTCTCGAGCTCGGGGCCCTCCGCGACCTGCCAGCCCATCCCGACGAAGATGTCGGCGATGCGCTCCTGCAGCAGGCTGATGGGATGCCGGGCGCCGGGGTGCCAGCGAGTGGGCAGTGCGGTGACGTCGACCGTCTCCGCCGCCAGCTGTGCCGCCTCCTCCGCGGCCGCGATCTCGGCCTCCTTTGCCGCGAACGCCTGGCTCACCCGGCCGCGCGCGCCGCCGACCAGCTTGCCGGCCGCGGCCTTCTGGTCGCCGGGCAGGGAGCGGATGCTCGCGTTCAGGCGCGCGAGCGGCGAGCCCTCCGCGGTGTGCTCGTGACGGACGGCCTTCAGGGCCGCCGAGTCGCCGGCGGCGTCGATGGCGGCCAGTGCCGCCGCGACCGCCGCCTCGACCGAGCTCTCGGTGATTTCGGTGGATTCAGACACGGTTCCTCAGTCTAGTCGGCGTGCGGGCGGGCCAGGCTCTCGCTGTAGACGAGGTACGCGGCCTCCCAGAGGCGGTCGGGCTCCGGGACGGTCAGCCCCGAAAGCAGGAGGGTCAGCTGGTCGATCAGGCTGTGCAATCCCGCCGCGAAGTCGGGCGCCGAGCGCAACCGCCCGGCGCCGCTGTGTCCTTCGTATGTCATGACGCTTTCGATCGGGTCCTGGACCAGGGTCAGGAGCGTTCCGTCCTCGTCGTCCTGGAGCCGGATGCTCACCGCGGCGTCGCCCCACGAGAAGCGCAGGTGCCGCTCCGACTCCAGCGCGAGCACCTCCAGTTCCTGCACGCCGCCCTCGACGTTCGCGTCGCCGAGGCGCATCACGTCGCCGAGGCGGACCCGGCGCTCGCGCGCGGGGTCGTCCGGCCACTCCACGACCGGCCACAGCCAGCGGCCGATCCGGTCGGGCAGGGTGAGCGCATCCCACACGGCGGCGGGAGGGGCGTCGAGCACACGGCGCAGCCGCACTCCGCCGCGGTCGCCCACGATGTCCAGATCGCCGGCGACGAGGGCCGCCTCGCTGCGGCGGTAGTCCCCAAGCGCGGCGTCGAACGCGGCCGGATCGGCCGCCTCGCCCGCGTAGCCGTCGACGTCCTGCGGGCTGCGCTCCGCGCCGAGCGCGCGGGCGAGGTGGGTGAGCACGTCTTGCCAGCCGGCGCCGTAGACGGACGCGGTGACGGCCTGCACGCGGCGGTGCGTGAGCGTGAGGAGCACGCGCCCCTCCGCCGTCTCCGCGATCGTCGCCTCCAGCTCGGTGTCGGCCTCTCTCTCGCCGTCGCCGCTGAACCGCCAGCTCACCAGGATGCGCCGCTCCGGCTCGCACGCGAGCACCCGCCCGGTGACGACCGCGTCCGTCCCGGGGCCGCCCATCTCCAGCCGGAAGCCGTCGTCCGTCGCCGTGTACCGGCCGATCCAGCGCTCCAGCCGGCGCGGCTCGGTGAGCGCCGACCACAGCTCGGCGCGGCCGGCGGGGTACTCGCGCTCGACCGTCACGACGCGCCGGGCGCCGTCCAGCGCGATCTCGCCCCACAGGCTCACGAGGCGGCCCTCCCCGGCGTCGGGGCGGGCGCAACGGTCGTCGCGGTCGCGGTCCGCTGCTGCTCGCGGCGGCCGCGCACCAGCTCGGTGCCGAGCGCGTCCAGTCGCTGCTCCCAGAACGGGCCGAGCCCGTCGAACCAGGCAGCGGCGCCCGCGAGCGCGTCCGGCTCCAGTGCGTAGACGCGCAGCGCGCCGTCCGCCCGCGCGGAGACCAGTCCGGTCTCGCGCAGCACCCTCAGATGCCGGGATGCCGCGGGCTGGGTGATCCCGAACTCGTCCGCGGCGAGCCCGGCCAGCTCCCCCGCCGTGCGCTCGCCCGCTGCCAGCGCCTCCACGAACCGACGCCGCACCGGGTCTCCGACGGCCTCCAACGCATCCATGCCCCCCACCATATCAGCCCCACGTTATATAACCAACCCTTTATGCCGTCGAGCACACGAAAAACGTCGCGAATCCGCGCGCGGGGCGACGTTTCTCCTGTGCTCGCGGGCTGGGCGGGCGGGGTTAGGCGGAGCGCTGGGCGAAGGCGGACTCGTAGAGGCAGACGGAGGCGGCGGTCGCGAGGTTCATGGACTCGGCGCGGCCGTAGATGGGGACGGTGACGACCCGGTCGACCAGCTCCAGCAGCGCGTCGTCGAGGCCGTGCGCCTCGTTGCCGAACACCCACGCGGTCGGGCGGGCGAGCAGCCCCTCCTGGCGGGCGGTCAGCAGGTCCTCGCCCTTGATGTCCGCCGCGAGCACCTCGAGCCCGGCGGAGTGGGCGCGGCCGATGACGTCGGCAAGGTCCGCGCCGACGGCGACGGGGACGTGGAACAGCGAGCCGGTGGTCGAGCGCACGACCTGGGGGTTGTAGAGGTCGACGGTCCGGCCGCTCAGGATGACCGCGTCGGCCCCCGCGGAGTCGGCGGCACGGATGATCGTGCCCGCGTTGCCGGGATCGCGCACCTCCTCGAGCACCGCGATCAGCTTCGGCCCCTCGGCGAAGATGTCCTTGATCGAGGTCGGGAACTGCCGGCACACGGCGACGAAGCCCTGCGGCGTGACGGTGTCCGCCATCGCCTCCAGCACGTGCTCGGTGACGAACTCGACGTCGACGCCGGCCTCGACGGCCGTCTGCGCGATGTCCTGGTACCGCTCCAGCGCGGTCGGGGTCGCGTACAGCTCGACCACGAGCTCCGGCCGGAACAGCAGCGCCTCGGAGACCGCCTGCGGCCCCTCCAGGAGGAACAGCCCGGTCTCGGCGCGCGCGGAGCGCTTCGCAAGCTTCGCAACGGCGCGGACGCGCGGGGAGCGCGGGTTGTCAAGCATGGGATCAGCATATCGGCGGCCCTCGTCCGGACGCAGGCACCATCGAGGGGCACGTCGTTGTCGCGTTTTGCGCCCGAAAGCGACCACCACCTGCCCCACGGGACCCCGACCCGACGAATCGGCCCCGGCCACCCCGGGGGCCCCGTCGCGCGCCCCCTTCGGCGCCCCCACCCCCCCCCACCCCGCCGCCCCGGACCCCCGTGGGCGGGCCGGGCCCGCTTCGTCGTGTCCGGGTCCCGAGGGGCACGTCGTTG
>NZ_JBQCGZ010000181.1:0-40014 GCF_051955155.1 Leifsonia sp. | reverse complement strand
GGGGGGGCTGATCCGGGCGGGGGGGGGGGGGGGGTGGCGGGGTCGCGACCCGCCGTCTCGGCCGGGGTGACGCGGCGCGACGCGACCGCTCGGCTGTCCCCGAGAGGGCCGGGAGGGCCGGGAGGCGCTAGAGCTCGTTCTGGCGCGGGATGACGACCTGCTTGATGATCAGCAGGATCGCCGCGGCGAACGGGATGGCGACGAGCGCGCCCAGGATGCCGAGCAGGGTGCCGCCGGCGAGGGCGGCGACCACGACGAGCGCGCCGGGAACGGCGACCGCGCGGTTCATGATGCGCGGGCTCAGCACGTACGCCTCCACCTGCATGTACACGATGTAGTAGATCGCGGCAGCGATCGCGGTCGGCGGGCCGGAGAGGAAGCAGACGGCGACGATGATCACGGAGCCCGTGATGGTCCCGACCAGCGGGATCAGCGAGAAGAAGAACGCGATGGACGCGAGCAGGATGGGGAACTTCGCGCCGATCACGGTCAGGAAGATCGCGCTGAGCACGCCGTTGACGAGCGCCAGCGAGACCTGGCCCATCACGTACTTGCCGACGGAGTCGGTGATCTGGTCGCCGAGGTCCGCGAAGCGCGAGCGGCGGGAGGCGGGGACCAGCTGGTAGGCGGCCCGCTTGATGCTCGGCAGCGACGCCGTGAAGTAGATGGTGAGGATCACCACGATGATCACGCCGAACGCGCCCTGCACGATGCCGAGGCCGGTCTGCAGCACCTTCGAGGTGATGTCGGGCAGGTTCTTGTTCAGCCACTGGATGACCGCATCGATGTTCTGCTGGTTCACGATCGACGGGAACTGGTGCTGGAGGCTGAGGAACCAGGTCTCGGCCGAGCCGTTCTGGACCCACTTGACCGTGTTGTTGACCAGCTGCGTCGCCTGGTCGACCGCGACAGGCACGATCGCCCAGACCAGGCCGACGAAGGCGCCGATGATCACCACGAGGGCGACGACCAGCGCCAGCCAGCGCGGGAACTTGCGGCGCTCCAGGAACGAGATCAGGGGCTCGATGCCGAGCGCGAGGAAGAGCGCGGCGCCGATGTAGGTGATGATCGTCGCGAGACTGGTGACCGCGCTCAGGATGAGGATGCCGAGCCCGACACCGAGGGTGCCGATCAGTCCGACGCGGAAGGCGTTCTGGATCTTCACGGTGGTCCCCCTCGGTCTCAGTCTCGGTCGGAGGACACCTTCTCCGCCTGCTGCAGCATGCCACGCAGGTTCTCGAAGTAGCCGGCGACCGCCTCGCGCTCAATCCTAATCTGGGCCAGGCGCTCCTCCGCGTCCGCCACGAGGCGTTCCGTCCGCTCCTCCGCCTCCTCGATCATCGCGTCGGCGCGGTCCTCGGCCTCCCGGACGATCGCGGCCGCGGTCTTCTCGGCCTCGCTGCGGGCGTTCTTGACGGTCTCGCGGGCCTCGGTCTCGAAGGTCTCGGCCTCGGTGCGCGCCTGCGCGGTCCGCTTGACCGCGTCGGCGAGCTGCTGGTTGGCCTCGTCCAGGTACTTCTGGGTCTGGGCGACCGCCTCCTGGTGACGCGCGAGGTACTCCTTCTCCGCCTCGTCGCGGCGGGCGCGCAGCTCCACATCCAGGTCGATCCTGGCCTGCTCCACCTCGCGGGTGCGGGCGTCGAGCTCCTCCAGGGTGCTCGTGCGCAGGGCGCTGAGCTCCGCGTCCAGGGCGGCGCGGGCGGTCGCGGACTCCTCCTCGAACGCGGCCCGGCGCTCGGCGAGCTCCGCCTCGAGGGCGGTGCGCGCGGCGGCGCTCTGCTCGGCGAGCTCCGCCCTGGCCTGCGCAGTGTCCTTCTCCAGGGCGACGCGCGCCTGCTGCGTCTCGTCGGCGAGCGCGACCCGGAGGCGCTCCGCCTCGCGCTCGAGGTCGATGCGCTGCTGCTCGCGCTGCGCGGCGAGCTCGTTCTCGGTCGTCGTCCGCTGGTCGGCGAGCTCGACGGCGGTGCGGCGCACATCCTCCGCCAGCTCGCTCCTGGTCCGCTCGGTCTCGTCGGCGAGCCGCGATCGGGTCTCCTCCGACTCGGCCGCGAGCTGGGCCGTCGTCTGCTCGACCTCGGCGGCCAGCCGGGACTTCGTGGTGGTGACCTCGGTCTCCAGCGCCGACCTGGTCTGCTCGACCTCGGCGGCGAGCTGCGACTTCGTCTGCTCGACCTCGGCGGCCAGGTGGGACGTGGTCTGCTCGACCTCGGCGGCCAGCGCGGACTTCGTCTGCTCGACCTCGGCGGCCAGCTCGGACTTCGTGGTCGAGACCTCGGTCTGGAGCGCGGACTTCGTCTGCTCGACCTCGGCGGCGAGGGCGGACTTCGTGGTCGAGACCTCCGTCTGGAGCGCGGACTTCGTCTGCTCGACCTCGGCGGCCAGCGCGGACTTCGTCTGCTCGACCTCGGCGGCGAGCGCGGCGCGAGTGGACGTCACCTCCGCGGCCAGGGCGCTGCGCTCGCGCGCGAGCTCGTCGGCGAGCGCGGTGCGCGCGGCGTCCACCTCGGCAGCGAGCTCTGCGCGCAGCTGCTCGGCCTCCGCGTCCAGCTCCCTGCGCTGCCGGTCGGCCTCCGCTGCCAGCCTGGCGCGGGTCTGCTCCTCCTCCGCGGCGATGCGGGACGCGCTCTGCTCGGCATCGGCGGCCAGCTTCGCGGCGGACGCCGCACGGTCGGCCTCCAACGCCGATCGGGTCTCGGTGGTCTCGCGCTCGAGCGTCGTGCGGGTCTGCAGCGCCTCGTCCGCGAGCGTCTTCGTCGTGCGCTCCACCTCGTCGGCCAGTTCGGCCTTGGTGCGGGTGACCTCGTCGGCCAGCTCCGCCGTGGTCCGGGTCACCTCGTCCTCGAGGGCCGACTTCGTGGTGGTCACCTCGTCCGCAAGCGCGGACTTCGTGGTGGCGACCTCCTCGGCGAGGGCGGACTTCGTGGTCGTCACCTCGTCCTCGAGGGCGGTCCTGGTGCGCAGCACCTCGTCCGCGAGCTCGGCCTTCGTGCGCTCGACCTCGTCGGCGAGGGCCGACTTCGTCGTCGTGACCTCCTCGGCGAGGCGGGCGCGGGTCTGCTCGACCTCGGCCGCGAGCGCGGAGCGGGTCTGCTCGACCTCGGCGGCGAGCGACTTCTTGGTCTGCTCGACCTCGGTGGCCAGGGCCTGGCGGGCGGCGGTGTCCTCCGCGGCGAGGTCCGCCCGGGTCTGGGCGGTGTCGGCGGCGAGGGCGGCGCGCTGCTCCTCGACCTCGGCGGCGAGGTCGGCGCGCGCCTGCGCGGCCTCCGCGGCCAGCTCGTCGCGCACCCTGGCCTGCTCGGCGGCCAGCTGGTCGTTCGTCTCGGCGACGCGGCGGTCGAGCTCCAGGCGGGTCTGGGCGGCCTCGCGCTCGAACGCGGCCCTGTCGTCGGCGAGGGCGTTCTCCAGCTCCGCGCGGCGGGCGGCGATCGTGCGGTCGAGCTCCGCGGCCTCGGCGCGGGCGGCCTCCGCGTCCCGCAGCGCCACCGCCTTGAGCTCCGCGGCCTCCCTGTCGGCCTCCGCGCGGACGGCGGCGGCTTCGCGCTTGCTCGTCGCCCGCACCTCCGCGGCCTCCGTCGCCACCGCTCCGCGGATGGCGGCGGCCTCGCGCATCGCGTCGGTGAGCAGCGTCTCCTTATCCGCGCGCGTCTTGGCGAGCAGCTCGGTCGACTCGATCTGCGCGTCCTCGAGCATGGTCGCGGCGCGGGCCTGGGCGTCGGCGAGCACGCGCTCGGCCTGCTGAGCGGCCGTCTTCTTGATCTTCTCGACGTCGGCGGCCACGCCGGCGCGCAGCTTCTCCGCGTCGATGTCCGCCTGGGCGATCAGCCGGGTCGACTGCTCCTCCGCGACGCGCAGGGTGTTCTCGAGCTTGGTGCCGAGCCCGGAGTAGGTCGGGCTGCCGACTTCCTCGATCTCGGCGTTCAGCTCCTCGATCCTGGCCTGGAGCCGCTTGATCTCCTTGGACTGGTCGGCGGCCTGGGTGTTCGACTTGATCAGGTCCCGGCGCAGTTCCTGCAGGGCCTGGTCGACTTCCTCCTTGTCATAGCCTCGGAAGACCTGGGTGAAGTTGGTTTCGTCGGTGGCCACTGTGGTAACTCCTGGGGATTCGGGATGCGAGCCGCGCGCGCGCCGCATCGATCCTACATTTCGGGGGTGCGTACCCGCATGGGGGACTGCGTGAGCGTGCAGGGAACGGTTAGATGCCTTTCAGGGTGCTCCACTATCGTTGAGTATCCGTGCCCGTCCCTGCCCCCGAAGGGCCCACGAGGAGTTTGTTTGCGTTTCGTACTCGCCATCGTCGCGTTCGTGGTAGCAGCTGTCATGATCGTCGCCGGCATCGCCCAGCGCACGATCTTCGCACCCCCGTCGCAGCTGACGGCCTCGGCGACCATCCCGGGTGACGCCCGCTACGTCGTGATCGACAGCGCGGTGCTGAACGCCCATCCCGGCCAGCAGACGCTCTCCGTCTCGGGCGCACCGGACGCCGCCCACCAGGTCGTCGCCTACGGGCGCACCGCCGATGTGAAGGCGTGGCTGGGCGACCAGCAGTACGTCGCCGTCGGCTTCGACTCGGCGACCGGAAAGCTGAAGACCAAGACGGTCGCGCCGTCGTCGGAGGACGGGAGCGGCTCCGGCGGCTCGACGGCCACCCCGACGCCGGCCCCCACGGCGACCGGATCCGCGGCGAAGGCCACCCCCGGCCCGAACCCCGCCGGCTCCGACCTCTGGCTGGAGGAGTACGACGGCCAGGACGCCCAGACGACCCGCATGAACATCCCCGACGGCCTCAGCGTTATCGTGGCCAGCGACGGGACGAAGCCAGCACCGAACAAGATCCTGCTGACCTGGCCGGTCGACACCAGCACCCCGTGGGCGTTCCCGCTGATCATCGGCGGACTCGTGGTGCTGCTGATCGGAATCGCGCTCTACCTGTGGGGGCTCTACACCCACCGCCGGTCGCGCGGGCCACGACGCAAGAGCGGACCCAAGATGCCGAAACTCCCCAAAGCCCCCAAGTACAAGCCCACCGCGTCCGGATCGATCGAGTCGACCCGCGGTCGCCGTTCCAGCAGGCGGACCCGCGTGATGGTCCCCGCGGTACTCGCCGGAGCGCTCGCGCTGAGCGGCATCGGCACGGGCGCAGCACTCGCCGACACGACCCCGACCCCGACGCCGACGGCGACGGACGGCGCGGCGCAGGGCGATGTGCTTCCCCCCGCCGTCTCCGTGCCGCAGCTGGAGCGCATCCTGAAGCGCGTCTCGGTGGTCGCCGCCGGCGCGGACAGCAAGGCGGACGCCGCGCAGGCCAAGACCCGGTTCACCGGTCCCGCCCTGCAGCTGCGCGAGGCCAACTACGCGATCCGTGCCAAGAAGGCGGACGAGCCGGCTCTGCCGGCCATCCCGGCCAGCCCCATCGAGCTGTCCCTGCCGCAGGCGACGGACAGCTGGCCGCGCACCGTGATGGCCGTGGTCCGGATGCCCGCCGACGCCAAGGGCAAGGCGCAGGCGCCGCTGGCCGTCGCGCTCGTGCAGGACTCGCCGCGCGACAACTACATGGTGGAGTACGCGATCACGCTGGAGCCGAACGTGAAGGTGCCGAACCTGGCGCCCGCGAGCATCGGCGCCGCCGCGGTGCGCCCCGACTCCAAGCTGCTGAAGATCAGCCCCGACCAGGTGTCTGCTGCCTACAGCGACATCCTGATGAACGGCGACGCCAGCAAGTGGGCGTCGAGCTTCGACCTCACCGACGACAAGCTCGTCTCGCAGGTCGGCAAGGCCTGGAAGCAGCAGGAGCAGTCGCGGCTGAAGCAGCAGTTCGGCAGCACATCGTCGCTGACGTTCTCGAGCAGGCAGGGCAAGGGCCCGCTGCTGTCCATGGCGACCAACGACTCCGGCGCCATCGTCTGGGTGAACCCGGAGGAGGTGCAGCTGCACAAGGTGCAGGAGGCCGGCGCACAGGTGATCGCCGGTGCGACGACGGCGGCCCTCAGCGGCGTCGCCCAGTCGAACACCGGTATCGAGTCCGTGTACGGCTACCAGCTCGCGTTCTACGTCCCGCCCGCCGGCTCGGACGAGAAGGTGCGGCTGCTCGGTTTCGCGCAGGGCCTCGTCTCGGCGCAGGAAGTCAAGTAGCGCTCCCGCGTATCCTGTTAAGTCGATCCACGCCAGCCGAGGGAGACCGCATGAGCCAGATTCCGCCCACCCCCACGAACCTCCGCGGGGCCGTCGACCTGAGCGCACTCGTCAACCGGCCCGCCCCTGGGCAGCCGGGGGCGCCCGGCGCGACCGGCGGCGCCGACGCGGCGGGTGCGGGGGAGCCGCTGCCGCTGCCCAGCCTGTTCTTCGAGGGCACGGACGCGAACTTCAACGACTTCATCGACCTGTCGATGCGCGTGCCGGTCGTCGTCCACCTCGCCGCAACCTGGGCCGAGCCGAGCGCCCAGCTGTCGCCGGTGCTGGACAGGGTCACCGCCTCCCTGGGCGGCCGCCTCGTGCAGGTGAAGGTGGATGTGGACGCCAACCCGCAGCTCGCGCAGGCGTTCCAGGCGCAGTCGGTGCCCGCTGTCGCCGCCCTGGTCGCCGGTCGCCCGGTGCAGCTGTTCGTCGGAGCGCTGCCCGAGCAGGAGATCCGGGACGTGTTCGCGCAGCTGCTCGAGCTCGCGGCTCAGAACGGCGTCACGGGCACCGTGGCCGTCGAGGGCGGAGCGCAGCAGGAGGGCGAGGACGGCGAGGCCGCCGAGCCGGCTCCGGAGCCGCTGCCGCCGCACCACGCGGAGGCGTACGCGGCGATCGAGCGCGGCGACTACGCCACCGCGATCGCCGAGTACAAGACCGCGATCGCGCAGGACCCGCGCGACGCGATGGCCGTCGCGGGGCTTGCTCAGGTCAGCCTCCTCGACCGGCTCTCCGGCACGACGGCCGACGAGCTGCGCACGGCGGCGGCAGAGGCGCCGGCGGACGTCGACGCCCAGCTCGGGGTCGCGGACCTCGACCTCTCCGGCGGCCACGTGGAGGACGCGTTCGACCGCCTGCTCAGCCTGTTCCCGAAGCTGGACGCGGCGGGCAAGGAGGCGGTGCGCGCGCGCATCCTCGACTATTTCGAGATCGTCGGTGTGGAGGACCCGCGGGTCGGCAAGGCCAGGGCTAGGCTGGCGTCGCTGCTGTACTGACGCGACATCGCCTGCGCCGGGCGGCAGCGGTTCCCCCTCATCCGGAAGGCCGCACATGCCCCGTGTGCTCGTCGTCGGCGGGACCGGTCTCGCCGGTCGCGCCGTCACTGCTGAAGCCGTCGCCCGCGGCCCCGACGTCGTCGTGGCGTCGCGGCGCGTCCCGGACGACGACGCGCCCGGCTACGTGACCGGCGCCGCGTATGTGACCGCGGACCTGGTCTCGGGGGCCGGCCTCGAGGAGGCCGTCGACGGGGCGGACGTTCTCATCGACGCCAGCAACGGCACGGGCCGCCGCGCGGCCCACGTGTTCGCGACCGGGGCGATGAACCTGGTGCAGACGGCCGCGCGCTTCGGCGTGCAGCGCTCCGTGCTGCTGTCCATCGCGGGCATCGACGATTCCCGCTATCCGTACTACCGGGCGAAGCTCGCCCAGGAGCGCGTCCACCTCGACTCGGCCCTGGACGCGCGCATCGTGCGGGCGACGCAGTTCCACGACTTCGTCACGGCGATCTTCGAGCGCGGCCGCCGCTTCGGGGCGCTGACCGCGCCGTCCGGTACGCGCTTCCAGCCGATCGCGATCGCGGACGTGGCCCGCGTGCTCGTCGACGCGGCGGAGGGTGCAGGCGAGGCGAACGGCATCGTCACCATCGGCGGGCCGCGCGTCGAGTCGGCGCGCTCGCTCGCGCAGCAGTGGCGGGAGGCGAGCGGCACGAGGCGCCCGGTCGTCCCTGTGCGTCTCGGCGGCGCGCTCGGCGCGGCCTGGCGCGCGGGGCGCAACCTCGCGCCGGAGCACGCGCTCGACGGCACCGGCTACGCCGCCTGGCTGACCGCGGGCGACTGACCGCCCGGCGCGCCCCGACTCGTCGCGAATCCCGCCCGTTCGTGACGAATCCCGCCCGTTCGTGACGAATCCCGCCCGTTCGTGACGAATCACGCGTGTGACCAGTGCCGCGCATTCGTGACGAATGGCGCGCATTCGTGACGAATGCCGCCCGTTCGTGACGAGAGGGCGGGCGGGCGGGGCGCTACGGGCTGGGACGGAGGAAGAGCGCGCCGAGCGGGGGGAGGGTGAGCACCGCGGAAGAGGGGCGCCCCATCCACGGCTCGTCGACCGCGGTGACGCTGCCGAAGTTGCCGACGCCGGACCCGCCGTACTCCTCGGCGTCCGTGTTCAGCAGCTCATCCCACTCGCCGGCGAACGGCAGGCCCACGCGGTAGTCGGAGTGCGGGTTGCCGGAGAAGTTCAGCAGCACGGCGATCGGGTTGCCGTCGGCGTCCTTGCGCAGGAACGCCAGGACGTTGCCCGCGGCGTCCGAGCCGTCCAGCCACTCGAACCCGGCCGGGTCGTTGTCCCGCGCCCACAGCTCCGGGTTGGCCCGGTAGACCGCGTTCAGCTGGGCGACGAAGTTCCACAGGCCCCGGTGCGCCGGCTGGTCGAGGATCCACCAGTCCAGCCCGCGCTCCTCGCTCCACTCCGACGGCTGGCCGAACTCCTGGCCCATGAACAGCAGCTGCTTGCCGGGATGCGCCCACATGAAGGCGAGGAACGCCCGCATGTTCGCCAGCTGCTGCCAGTGGTCGCCCGGCATCTTGTTCAGCAGCGAGCCCTTGCCGTGCACGACCTCGTCGTGGCTGATCGGCAGCAGGAAGTTCTCGCTCCACGCGTACACGAACGAGAACGTGATCTCGCTGTGGTGGTAGCTGCGCCACATCGGGTCCTCGTGGATGTACTGGAGCGAGTCGTGCATCCAGCCCATGTTCCACTTGAGGCCGAAGCCGAGCCCGCCGGAGGAGGTGGGCGCGGTGACGCCCGCGTAGCTGGTCGACTCCTCCGCGATCATCACGGTGCCAAGGTTGCGCTTGTAGGCGGTCGCGGTGACCTCCTGCAGGAAGCCGATGGCCTCCAGGTTCTCGCGGCCGCCGTGGATGTTCGGCTCCCACTCGCCGGCGTTGCGCGAGTAGTCGAGGTAGAGCATGGAGGCGACCGCGTCCACGCGCAGACCGTCGACGTGGAACTCCTCGAGCCAGTACAGCGCGTTCGCGACCAGGAAGTTGCGCACCTGCGAGTTGCCGTAGTCGAAGATGTAGGTGCCCCAGTCCTTGTGCTCGCCGCGGCGCGGGTCCGCGTGCTCGTACAGGGGCTGGCCGTCGAAGCGCGCGAGCGCCCAGTCGTCCTTGGGGAAGTGGCCGGGCACCCAGTCCATGAGGACGCCGATCCCGGCGTTGTGCAGGCGGTCGATCAGGTACTTGAGGTCGTCGGGCGAGCCGAACCGGCTGGTCGGGGCGTAGTAGCCGGTCACCTGGTAGCCCCAGGAGCCGCCGAAGGGATGCTCGGCCAACGGCAGGAACTCGACGTGCGTGTACCCGAGCGCCGCGACGTAGTCGATCAGCTGGTCGGCGGCCTCCCGGTAGCCGAGTCCCGGCCGCCAGGAGCCGAAGTGCAGCTCGTAGACGCTCATCGGGCCCGAGTGCGGGTCGGTGGCCGCGCGGGCGCGCATCCACTCGCCGTCCTGCCAGTCGTGACGGCTGACGGTGACGCAGGAGGCGGTGTCGGGCGGCGTCTGCGCGAGCTGGGCCATCGGGTCGATCTTGCGCACCCATTCGCCGGACTGGGCGAGCAGGTCGAACTTGTAGAGCGCGCCCTCGCCGAGGCCGGGGACGAACAGCTCCCACACGCCGGAGGAGCCCATGTTGCGCATCGCGTGCAGGGTGCCGTCCCAGCCGTTGAAGTCGCCGATCACCCGGACGGCGCGGGCGTGCGGCGCCCACACGGTGAACGCGGCGCCCGTCACGCCGCCGAGGTCGCGCACGTGCGCGCCGAGCGCGCTCCAGAGCTGCTCGTGGCGGCCCTCCCGGATCAGGTGCAGGTCCAGCTCGCCGATCGTCGGCAGGAACCGGTACGGGTCGTCCGTCGTCCAGGTGCTGCCGTCGCCGTAGCGGGCCTCCAGCTGGTAGGCGCCGGGGCCGACGATGTCGACGCCCTGCCAGACGCCGTGGCCGACGTGGGCGAGCTCGATGTGCGCCCCGTTCGGCAGGATCGCGAACACCGCCTCGGCGAGCGGTCGCAGCGCGCGGATCACGGTGACCGGGTCCTCGACGCCCGCGGCGCTCACCCGGTGCTGACCGAGCACGGCGTGCGGGTCGTGGTGGCTGCCGGTGGCGATCGCGCGCAGCAGCTCGTCGTCCAGGCCGGGCAGGTTCACCGCGGCGGCGCCTTCGGGGATCGGGGTCATCGGCTGGCCTCCAGAGGGTCGGCGGTGAGCGGCTTGACGGTCAGGATGTGCACGGGCTCGGTGAACGCGTCCAGGCGCACGTAGTTGTCCGCCCCCCACGTCCAGCGCTGCCCGGTCACGACGTCCTTGACCTCGAATTGCGAGCCGAGCGGCAGGCCGAGCGCGGTCACGTCGAGGTGGACCATCGTCTCGCGCACCGAGTGCGGGTCCACGTTCGCCACGATCAGCATCGCGTCCGGCTTGCCGCTGCGGGTGAACGCGCCGGCGAGGTACTTCGAGTACACCAGGATGGCCTCGTCCTCGCTCTCGTGGACGTGCAGGTTGCGCAGCTGGCGGAGCGCCGGGTGCTCGCTCCTGGTGCGGTTCAGCATGGTCAGGTACGGGGCGAGCGAGCGGCCGACGGCCTGTGCCCTGGCGTAGTCGCGCGGGCGGTACTCGTACTTCTCGTTGTCGATGTACTCCTCGGCGCCGGGACGCGCGACGTTCTCGTACAGCTCGAACCCGGAGTAGACGCCCCAGGTCGGCGCGGCGGTCGCGGCGAGCGCCGCGCGGATCTTGAAGGCGGCGGGGCCGCCGAACTGCAGGTATTCGGTGAGGATGTCCGGCGTGTTCACGAACAGGTTCGGCCGCAGGAAGTCGGCCGTCTCGTGTGCGAGCCCGGTGAAGAACTCCGTGAGCTCCTCCTTGGTGTTGCGCCAGGTGAAGTACGTGTAGGACTGCTGGAAGCCCGCCTTGGCGAGCGTGTGCAGCAGGGCGGGACGCGTGAACGCCTCGGCGAGGAAGACCACGTCCGGGTCGGTCGCGTTGACCGTGTGGATCAGCCACTCCCAGAAGTGCAGCGGCTTGGTGTGCGGGTTGTCGACCCGGAAGATCCGGACGCCCAGCGACATCCAGTACCGCACGATCCGCAGCACCTCGGCGCGCAGGCCCTCGTAGTCGTTGTCGAAGTTGATCGGATAGATGTCCTGGTACTTCTTCGGCGGGTTCTCGGCGTACGCGATGGTCCCGTCCGGGAGGGTCGTGAACCACTCCGGGTGCGCCTGCACCCACGGGTGGTCCGGCGAGGCCTGCAGGGCCAGGTCCAGCGCGACCTCGAGGCCGGCCTGCTTGGCCTTGCCCAGGAAGTAGACGAAGTCCTTCTCGGTGCCGAGGTCGGGGTGGATGGCGTCGTGGCCGCCCTCCGCGCTGCCGATGGCCCACGGCGATCCCGGGTCGTTCTCGCCGGCGTCCAGCGTGTTGTTCGGCCCCTTGCGGAAGGTGCGGCCGATCGGGTGGATGGGCGGCAGGTAGACGACGTCGAAGCCCATCGCGGCGACCTCGGGCAGGCGCTTGGCCGCGGTGCGGAAGGTGCCGGACTGCCAGGAGCCGTCCGCGAGCTTCTTCGCGCCCTCCGAGCGCGGGAAGAACTCGTACCAGCTGCCGACGCCGGCGCGGGTGCGCTCGACCAGCACGGCGCGCGTCGCCGACAGCGAGGGCAGCGCGACGACGGGGCGCTCGGCGAGGATCCGGCCGATGCGCTCGTCGATCGTCGCGGCGAACCGCTCGTCGAGAGGCCGCGCGGTGTCAGCGACGACCTTCGCCGCCTCGGAGAGGTGCCGGCGCTCTGCGGTGCTGCGGCGCTTGTCCGCCGCCGCGCGCACGAGGAGGTCGTGGCCCATCGTGAGCATCAGCTCCACGTCGATCCCGGCCGGAACCTTCACCTCGGCGTTGTGCCGCCAGGTGGCGTACTCGTCCGCGTATGCCTGGACGCGGTAGCGCCACAGGCCCTCCGCCTCCAGCTGCACCTCGACCTCCCAGCGGTCGGTGCCGGGCGCGATCGGGTGCATCCTGTGCTCGGTCTGCACGCCGGAGGGGTCGAGCAGCAGGAGGTCGACGCCGATCCTGTCGTGGCCCTCGCGGAACGCGGTGGCGCGGAACGGGACGACCTCGCCGCTGAACGCCGTGGCCGGCCAGTGACCCTCGTCCACCTGGGGCGAGAGCCCGAGGATCGGGATCCGGGGGAGGAGGGGCTCGTAGGCCGTCTCCCCCGGAGCCGGCGGTTCCGGGGCCTTCGGCTCTGCCGCCTCTGCCGCGGCGGCTGCTGGTCTGGTCGCTGCGTTCTTACCCACAACCCAGACCGTACACTCATTAACCTTTCCGCAATGAGGCTCCTTTATGCTCGTGCGAGTGAAGGCCATCCGTAGATTCACCGTCCGAGCCGTCCTGCCCGAGAATCTCGCCGCACTGGAGGAGATCGCCGGCAACCTCCGCTGGTCCTGGCACGAGCCGACGAAGGAGCTGTTCGCCCGCATCTCCCCGGAGCTGTGGCAGGAGGTGGAGCACGACCCGATCGCGCTGCTCGGCTCCGTCGACCCGCAGCGCCTCGCCGAGCTCGCGGCCGATCCCGGCTACGTCGAGTGGGCGCACCACATCCGCGACGATCTGCGCGCGTACGTGCACGACCCGCGCTGGTACCAGTCGCTCGGGGAGGGCGCCCCAGCCTCGATCGCCTACTTCTCGCCGGAGTTCGGCATCACCTCCGCGCTGCCGCAGTACTCGGGCGGCCTCGGCATCCTCGCCGGCGACCACCTGAAGGCGGCGAGCGACCTCGGCGTGCCGCTCGTCGGCGTCGGCCTGTTCTACCGCTCCGGCTACTTCTCGCAGGCGATCACGCCGGACGGCTGGCAGCTGGAGAGCTACCCCGTTCTCGACCCGGACGGTCTCCCGCTCAGCGTCCTGCGCAACCCGGACGGGACGCCGGTGCAGATCACGCTGGCCCTGCCGGATGGCGTGCTGCACGCGCGCGTCTGGCAGGCGGCGGTCGGCCGCGTCCGGCTGCTGCTGCTGGACACCGACATCCCCGAGAACGAGGAGCGGCTGCGCTCGGTCACCGACCGGTTGTACGGCGGAGGCGGCGAGCACCGGCTGCTGCAGGAGCTGCTGCTCGGCATCGGCGGCGTGCGCGCGGTCAAGGCGTGGACGGAGCTGACCGGGGCGCCCCAGGCCGAGGTGTTCCACACCAACGAGGGCCACGCCGGGTTCCTGGGCCTGGAGCGGATCTCCGACCTGATCGGCGACGGGCTGAGCTTCGACGAGGCTCTGCAGATCGTGCGGGCGGGCACCGTGTTCACCACGCACACCCCCGTCCCTGCCGGCATCGACCGGTTCGAGCGGCCGCTGGTCCAGCGCTACTTCTCCACGTCCCTGCTGCCGGGCGTCGAGGTGGACCAGGTGCTCGCGCTCGGAGCCGAGGATTACCCGGGCGGATCGCCGGACGTGTTCAACATGGCGGTCATGGGCCTGCGGCTCGGCCAGCACGCCAACGGCGTCTCGCGCCTGCACGGCGAGGTCAGCAGGCAGATGTTCGGCGGGCTCTTCCCCGGCTTCGACAGCAACGAGGTGCCGATCGACTCGGTGACCAACGGCGTGCACGCGCCGACCTGGACCGACCCGATGCTGCGCGCGCTCGCGCTGGAGCGGCTCGGCACCGAGGACACCACGCATGCCGACTGGGGCAACGCTGCCGCCGTCAGCGACCTCGACCTCTGGGGCGTGCGCAACCGGATGCGCGAGCAGCTGGTGCGCGACGCGAGGCACCGCGTCGCTGCGGCCCGGGAGGACCAGAACCCGGGTGGCATCGCGCCGGCCTGGATGTCCGACCTGCTCGACCCGAACGTCCTCACCATCGGATTCGCCCGCCGGGTGCCGACGTACAAGCGGCTGACGCTCATGCTGCACGACCCGGAGCGGCTGCGGAACATCCTGCTGAACCCCGAGCGCCCCGTGCAGTTCGTGATCGCCGGCAAGTCGCATCCCGCCGACGACGAGGGCAAGCGGCTCATCCAGAAGCTGGTCCAGTTCGCCTCCGAGCCCGAGATCCGCTCGCGCATGGTGTTCCTGCCGGACTACGACAGCGGGATGGCGCAGCTGCTCTACCCGGGGACGGACGTGTGGTTGAACAACCCGCTGCGCCCGCTCGAGGCGTGCGGAACCTCCGGGATGAAGGCGGCGCTCAACGGCGCGCTGAACCTGTCCATCCTCGACGGCTGGTGGAACGAGTTCTACGACGGCGAGAACGGCTGGGCGATCCCCTCCGCGGACGCGGCGGGCGACGGCGCCGAGCGCGACGCGCTGGAGGCCGAGGCGATGTACGACCTGATCGAGCACCAGATCGCGCCGCGGTTCTACGACCGCGACGCCGACGGCGTTCCCGACGCCTGGGTCGGCCAGATCCGGCACACGCTCGCGACGCTGTCCGCGCCGCTCAGCGCGGAGCGGATGGTGCGCGAGTACGTGGAGCGCCTGTACATCCCCGCCGCGGGCTACGAGAAGCGCCTGACCGCGGACGACTGCGCCGCTGCGCGCTCGCTCGCCGCGTGGAAGGAGCGCGTGCGCGCCGCGTGGCCCGGCGTGAACGTCGCCCACGTGGACGCGGGCGGGCTGGACGCGGTGCCGCAGGTCGGCGACGAGCTGCACGTCCGCGCGCTGGTGCACCTGGGCGGCCTGAAGCCGGAGGACGTGCAGGTGCAGCTGGTCGCCGGCCGCAGCCGCGACGGCGACGAGCTGACCGACCTGCACTTCCAGACCCTGGACGTCGACTCGGGCATCCCGGGGGCGGACCCGTCGGTCGCGCACGAGTTCACAGGGACGATGCGGCTGACCTGGGCGGGATCGTTCGGCTACACCGTGCGCGTCGTCCCGGTCAACGACCTGCTGCTCTCGCCCGCCGAGCTCGGCCTCGTCACCGTCGCCGGCTGACGCCACATCGCGTCGCTCGCTCGCGGCGGGAGCCGACATTTGTGCCAAATGTGGGCAATCGCGCGGCGGGAGCCGACATTTGCGCCAAATGTAGGCAGCGCTACTTGGCGATGGCGGCGTAGCGGCCGGAGACGGCGACGAGCAGGTCGTCCGGGGCCAGCTCGATGTCGAGGCCCCGACGGCCGCCGGAGACGAACACGGTGTCGAAGAGCTGGGCGGTCTCGTCGACGACCGTGACGTGCGCGGTCTTCTGGCCGACCGGCGAGATCCCGCCGACGACGTATCCGGTGCGGCGCTCTGCGACGGCCGGGTCGGCCATGCTCGCACGCTTCGCACCGACAGCGGAGGCGAGCGCCTTGAGGTCCAGCATCCCCGTCACCGGGACGACGCCGACCACGA
The DNA here is from genome assembly GCF_051955155.1 of Leifsonia sp. Lineage (NCBI taxonomy): Bacteria > Bacillati > Actinomycetota > Actinomycetes > Micrococcales > Microbacteriaceae > Leifsonia > Leifsonia sp. Next base: position 24,479 of record NZ_JBQCGZ010000181.1, on the reverse strand, counting down.
TGCCGAGCTCGGTGTCGGCGAGGAGCGTCTTGAAGACCCGGTCCGGCTCGACGCCCAGCGCGGCCGCCGCCTCCAACCCGTACGACGGGGCGGCCGGGTCGTGCTCGTAGGGGTGCACCGAGAACGGGATGCCGGCGGCCGCGAGCGCGACCGTCGCCGGGGTGCCGGAGGAGGCGGTGCGCTTGGCCATCAGGCGTCCGTCCCCGCCGCGTCCGTCCCGGCCGCGCCCGGCTCGACGCGCGGTCCGTTCGCACGGTAGAGCTGCATCGACGTCCCGCCGACCAGACGGGTGGAACCGGGCGGGAGCTCGGCCCCGTCCTCCTCGATCGGGACCTCGGTCGCGCTGTCCCAGAGCAGCTGGTACGAGGTGACGCCGGGGGCCGCGGGCAGCGACACCTCGACGTCGTCCTCGACGCCGTGCACGATCAGGAGCACCCGGTTGAACTCCTCCTTGTCCGGCGTCGACGCGGCCAGGTACTGCAGGGTGCGGTTCTCCGGCGAGTTCCAGTCCTCGTCGTCCATCAGGGCGCCGGACGCGTCGTACCAGTCCATGTGGCTGGCGTTGGGCGTCGTCTGGCCGAGCACCGCGAACCGGCTCGGCCGCAGCGCCGGGTTCTCCCTGCGCAGCTGGAGCAGCCGCTTGGTGGTGTCCGCCAGCTCCCGCTGCTCACGCGTGCGCAGCCAGCTCAGCCAGGTCAGCTCGCTGTCGTGGCAGTAGGCGTTGTTGTTTCCGCGCTGGCTGCGCCCGTACTCGTCGCCCGCGGTGATCATCGGGACGCCGGCCGACAGCAGCAGGGTCCCCATCAGGTTCCGCATAGCCTTCCTGCGGTCGAGCAGGATGCGCTCGTCCACCGTCGGGCCCTCCACGCCGTGGTTGAAGGACCGGTTGTTGTCGGTGCCGTCGCGGTTGTCCTCGCCGTTGCCGAGGTTGTGCTTGACGTCGTAGGCGGTCAGGTCGGCCATCGTGAAGCCGTCGTGCGCCGTCACGAAGTTCACCGACGCGAGCGGGCCGCGCTCCGGCGAGAAGGTGTTGGAGGAACCGGCCAGCCGGGTCGCGAAGCCGCCGATCCCGATCGGCGCCTGGCCGTTGCGCCTTGCGCCCTCGATGTCGGCGAGCCAGAAGTTCCGCACCCGGTCGCGGTAGCGGTCGTTCCACTCCGACCAGCCGTCTCGTCCGTCGACGGGGCCGGGGAAGTTGCCGGTCTGCCAGCCGCCGAGCCCGACATCCCACGGCTCGGCGATCAGCTTGGTGTCCGCGAGCACCGGGTCGTGGAGGACGGCGTTGATCAGCGGGTGCTCCCGGCTGTAGGAGGCGTCCTCGCCGCGGCCGAGGGTGACGGCGAGGTCGAACCGGAAGCCGTCGATCTGGACCTCCTGCGCCCAGTAGCGCAGCGAGTCCAGCACCAGACGCTGCGGCACCGGGTGGCCGAAGTCGACGGTGTTGCCGCAGCCGGTGACGTCGATGTAGACGCCGGCGTCGTCGTGCCGGTAGTAGGTGGCGTTGTCGATGCCGCGCAGGCTCGTCGTCGGGCCGCCGATGCCCTCCTCCGCGGTGTGGTTGTAGACCACGTCGAGGATCACCTCCAGGCCGGCCTCGTGCAGCAGCTTCACCATCCCCTTGAACTCGGCGAGCACCGCGTCCGGCCCGGCAGCCTGCGCGGATCGGGACGCGTACGGCGCGTGCGGGCTGAAGAAGTTCAGCGTGTTGTAGCCCCAGTAGTTGGTGAGCCCCTGCTGGATGAGGCGCTGCTCGGACACGAACGCGTGCACCGGCAGCAGCTCCACCGCGGTGACGCCGAGGTCCTTCAGGTAGGCGATGGTGGACTCGTGCGCGAGCCCCGCGTACGTTCCGCGCAGCTCCTCCGGCACGTCCGGGTTGAGCCGGCTGATGCCGCGCACGTGCGCCTCGTAGATCACGGTGTGGTCGAGCGGGGTCCGCGGCTTGCGCGAGGAGCCCCAGTCGAAGCCGTCGGCGATGACGGTGGAGCGCCACTCCTCGGCCGAGACCCGCACGAGCCCGCGCGCGTACGGGTCGAGCAGGAGCGTCTCGGCGTTGAACACGTTCGCGGGCGCCGTCGGGCCCGCCACCCGGATCGCGTACCTGGTGCCGACCTGCAGCGTGCGCGAGCGGCCCACCCACACGTTCCCGCCGTCCTTGGTCATCGGCACGGTCTTGACCAGCCAGTTGGGGTCCTTGGCGTCGAAGATGCACAGCTCCATTGCGGTGGCGTTCTCGGAGTACACCCGGAGCTCGCCGCCATGCTGGCTCACGCGGACGCCCAGGTTGCGCAGAGGATCGGCGGAGGTCATGCGATCTAGAGTAGTGAACGGCTCCTGAACGCTCGGGCCCGGCAGGGGCAGGAGGAGGAAGCGTGCCGGTCTACCTCGACCACGCAGCGACGACGCCGATGCGACCGGAGGCCGTGGCGGCCTTCACAGGCGCGCTCGGTGTCGTCGGCAACCCCTCCAGCATCCACAGCCAGGGCCAGCAGGCGCGGCGGATGCTCGAGGAGGCGCGGGAGGCGGTCGCCGCGACGCTCGGCTGCGACCCGGTGGAGGTCGTGTTCACCTCGGGAGGGACCGAGGCGATCAACCTCGCGGTGAAGGGGATGTACTGGGCGCGGAACGCCGATGCTGCCCGCCCGCGCATCCTGGTGCCAGGGGGAGAGCACCACGCGACGGTCGACACGGTCGAATGGCTGGAGCGCGCGGAGGGCGCGCGGCCGCAGTGGCTCCCGCTCGACGCGGAGGGCCGCATCCTGCCGCCGTCGTTCGCCGACAGTGCGGACGTGGCGCTGCTGACCATGCTCGCGGTCAACAACGAGGTCGGGACGGTGCAGCCGGTGGCGGCGCTCGCCGCGGACGCGCGGGCCGCCGGCGTCCCCGTGCACGTGGACGCCGTCGCCGCGTACGGGCACCAGCCGATCGACTTCGCCGGCCTCGGGGTGGACGCGCTGAGCGTGTCGGCGCACAAGATCGGGGGACCGGTCGGCATCGGGGCCCTTGTGCTGGCGCGGAGCTCGGCTGTCGTGCCGCTGATCCACGGCGGTGGGCAGCAGCGCCAGGTGCGCAGCGGAACGCAGGACGTCGCGGCCGCCGTGGCCTTCGCGGCCGCGGCGACGGCGACCGCCGCGGAGCTCGCGACCGAGCCGGCCCGGCTGGCCGCGCTGCGCGACCGGCTGATCCGCGGCGTGCTCGCCGCAGTCCCCGAAGCGGTGCTGAGCGGGCCCGCGCCGGAGACGGGGGAGCGCGTCGCCTCCAACGCGCACTTCGTCTTCCCCGGCGCGCAGGGCGACTCGCTGCTGTTCCTGCTCGACATGGCGGGCGTCTCCGTGTCTACGGGATCGGCGTGCCAGGCCGGCATCCCGGAGCCGTCGCACGTGCTGCTGGCGATGGGCAGGAGCGAGCAGGAGGCCCGCGGGGCACTCCGGTTCACCCTCGGACGCACGTCGACGGAGGCGGACGTGGACGCACTGCTCGCGGCGCTCCCGTCCGCGTACGCGCAGGCGGCCCGCGCCGGACTCGCCGACCGCGCGCCGCGGCTCGCCTGACCCGCGCCCGCCGCCGCGAGGGTCCGCGTTTTGGCGCAAATGTGGGCTACACGGGTGGCGTCCGCCGCGATTTTGCGCAAATGTGTGCTGGACGGTCGGGGACGGGCGCGATTTTGCGTAGATGGGGCGGCCAGCCGGGGCGGCGTAGAATCTTCCGGTGCGAGTTCTAGCAGCGATGAGCGGTGGTGTCGACTCCGCGGTGGCGGCGGCCAGGGCCGTCGAGGCGGGGCACGACGTGGTCGGCGTGCACCTCGCGCTCAGCAGGATGCCGGGCACGCTGCGCACCGGAAGCCGCGGCTGCTGCACGATCGAGGACTCGATGGACGCGCAGCGCGCCGCGAACGTGATCGGCATCCCGTACTACGTGTGGGACTTCTCCGAGCGCTTCACGCTGGACGTGGTCGACGACTTCATCGCCGAGTACTCCGCCGGCCGAACGCCGAACCCGTGCATGCGCTGCAACGAGCGCATCAAGTTCGCCGCGCTTTTGGAGAAGGCGCTCGACCTCGGCTTCGACGCGGTCTGCACCGGCCACTACGCGAGCATCCGCACCGACGCGGCCGGCAACCGCGAGCTGCACAGGGCGAGCGACTGGGCGAAGGACCAGTCCTACGTGCTCGGCGTGCTGACCACCGAGCAGCTCGCGCACGCGATGTTCCCGCTCGGCGCGACGCCGTCCAAGGCCGAGGTGCGCGCGGAGGCGGCGGCGCGCGGCCTCAGCGTGGCGAACAAGCCGGACTCGCACGACATCTGCTTCATCCCGGACGGCGACACCCGCGGCTGGCTCGCCGAGCGCGTCGGCACGGCCACCGGCGACATCCTGGACCGCGACGGCAACCGGCTGGGCTCGCACGAGGGTGCGCACGCGTTCACCGTCGGGCAGCGCAAGGGCCTGAACATCGGCGTCCCGTCGCCGGACGGCCGCCCGCGGTTCGTACTGGAGGTGCGGCCGAAGGAGAACACCGTCGTCGTCGGGCCGAAGGAGGCGCTCGAGATCGCCGAGCTCGCCGGGTCGCGGTTCACCTGGGCGGGCTTGCCGCCCGCGGATGCCGGGAACCCGTTCGCGTGCGACGTCCAGATCCGCGCCCACGCCGACCCGGTCCCCGCGGTGGCGCAGGTGCGCGACGGCGAACTGGTGATCCGCCCGGAGCAGCCGCTCGGCGGGGTCGCACCCGGGCAGACGGCCGTCGTCTACGTCGGCACGCGCGTCCTCGGCCAGACCACGATCGACCGCACGGTATCCGCCGTCCCCGCCTGACGCCGCCCTCCCGCCCGTTCACGTTTCGTGACGAATCGTCGTCGTTCGTGACGAACGGCCGCAATTCGTGACGAATCCCGGCAGGAGTGGGAAGCCGGGGAGCGTCGGAGGGGGTCGGTAGGCTTGGAAACGTGGCGAACGAGACGACGGACGACGACCTCGCGCGTGCGCGCGCGGAGGCGCAGCAGCTGACCACCCGCATCCTGGAGCTGCGCGACGCGTACTACGAGCGGGACACCGTGCTCGTCAGCGACGAGGAGTACGACCGCATGATGCGGGGGCTCGAGGAGCTGGAGCGGCTGCACCCCGAGCTGCAGAGCCAGGACAGCCCGACCCAGACGGTCGGCGGCCGCGCGCAGACCACGCTCTTCGCGCCCGTCCAGCACGCCGAGCGGATGCTCAGCCTCGACAACGTGTTCTCGCTCGAGGAGTTCGAGGCCTGGGCCGCGCGCGTCGAGCGCGACGCCGGCCGCCGGGTCGACTACCTGTGCGAGCTGAAGATCGACGGCCTCGCCATCAACCTCCGCTACGAGAACGGCGTCCTGGTCTCCGCGGCCACCCGTGGCGACGGCGTCGTGGGGGAGGACGTCACAGAGAACATCCGCTACATCCCCGCGATCCCGGCCCGGCTCGCCGGCGACGGTCCGTTCCCGCCGCTGGTGGAGGTGCGCGGCGAGGTGTTCTTCCCCGTCGCCCAGTTCGACGAGCTCAACGAGCACCAGCAGGAGGCGGGCGAGCGCGTGTTCGCAAACGCCAGGAACGCCGCGAGCGGCTCGCTGCGTCAGAAGGCCGAGGGCAAGAACCCCGCGCAGCTCGCGCTCATGCGCGACCGGCTGCGCCGCCTGCACATGCTCGTGCACGGCATCGGCGCCTGGCAGAACCCTCCGGTGGACTCGCAGTCGAAGACGTACGAGCTGCTGAGCTCCTGGGGGCTGCCGACTTCGACCCACTACCGCGTGCTGGACGACGCGAAGAAGGTGGACGAGTTCATCGAGTACTTCGGGGCGCACCGCGGCAGCGTCGAACACGAGATCGACGGCATCGTGATCAAGGTGGACGAGCTGGCCCTGCACGACGAGCTCGGCGCGACCTCGCGTGCGCCGCGCTGGGCGATCGCGTACAAATACCCGCCGGAGCAGGTCAACACCAAGCTGCTCGACATCGTCGTCAGCGTCGGCCGCACCGGCCGGGCAACGCCGTTCGCGGTCATGGAGAAGGTGCGCGTCGCCGGCTCCGAGGTGCGCCAGGCGACCCTGCACAACCAGGACGTGGTGAAGGCGAAGGGCGTGCTCATCGGCGACACCGTCGTCCTGCGCAAGGCCGGCGACGTGATCCCGGAGGTGCTCGGCCCGGTCGTGGAGCTCCGCGACGGCACCGAGCGCGAGTTCGTGATGCCGGAGAACTGCCCCGAGTGCGGCACCCGGCTGGCCCCGGCCAAGGAGGGCGACATCGACCTCCGCTGCCCGAACTCCGAGTTCTGCCCCGCCCAGGTTCGCGGCCGCGTCGAGCACATCGGCTCGCGCGGCGCGCTCGACATCGAGGCTCTGGGCGAGGTCGCGGCCGCCGCCCTCACCCAGCCGCGCTTCCCGGAGCGCCCGCCGCTGCCGACCGAGGCCGGCCTGTTCGGGCTGGAGCTGAAGGACCTGTTCCCGATCGAGGTCGTCGTCCGCGACTCCGAGACCGGACTGCCCAAGCTCACCGACGCCGGAACCGAGAAGGTGGACACCCCGTTCCGGCGCCGCAGGCAGAAGAAGGACGGGCCGTTCGATCCCGCGGCGGCGGAGTTCTCCGGCGACGAGACGTTCGTGCCGTCGAAGTCCGCCGTCGAGCTGCTCGGCAACCTCGCGGCGGCGCGGACGAAGCCGCTGTGGCGCATCCTGGTCGCGCTCAACATCCGGCACGTCGGCCCGGTCGCCGCGCGCGCGCTCGCCGACCACTTCGGCTCGCTCGACGCGATCCGGTCGGCCGGCCGGGAGGACCTGGCCGCCGTCGACGGCGTCGGCGGGATCATCGCCGACGCGGTGCTCGCCTGGTTCGAGGTCGACTGGCACCGCGAGATCGTCGAGCGCTGGGCGGCCGACGGCGTGCAGTTCACGACGCCGGGCCACCCCGGTCCCGGCAAGGCGGCCGAGGGCGGCGGCGTGCTGTCCGGTCTCACGGTCGTCGCGACCGGGACGCTGGAGGGCTACACCAGGGAGGGCGCACAGGAGGCGATCATCGCGGCCGGCGGCAAGGCGGCCTCCAGTGTCTCCAAGAAGACGGACTTCGTCGCCGCGGGACCGGGTGCCGGATCGAAGCTGGCGAAGGCCGAGGAGCTGGGCGTCCGCATCCTGGACGCCGCACAGTTCAAGAAGCTTGTGGAAGAGGGACCGTCGGCGCTCGATTAGCGGTCCGTCGGTTTGTGGACAGGATACAAGTTCTCCCCCTGAATCGGGGGTAGAACGACCGGCCGACGGTCATCAACCTACCGGTAGAGTCGGGGTGTGCGCTGCCCGTTGCGCACGAAAGGCATAGCTCGCACGCTCTCGGAGGGACCCGGACGGAGTGCTGGTCGGCTTTGCGGCAGTATCCATCGTCACCTCGGTCGTCAGCGGACTCACCGGGGCCATTGCCATGTCCGCCGATGCGCAATCCGCGACCGTCGCCCCCGCCTCGCACGTCGCGACGCTGACCAGCGCGCCGGGCTCCGTCGGGGACGCCCCGGCGAGCTCGGGAGGCTCCGGCACCTCCGGCGCCTCCGCCGCGACCGGCGTGCTCGGCTCCATCCAGGCGGTGGACCCCGCCGCTCTCCCGGGTTTCCTCGGGGCGCACACGGCCGACCTCGACCGGCTGCTGACGGCGCCGCCGCCCGCCGCCGACGTGAGCACCCTGTGGCGTCTGCTCGACCCGGCCCGCCAGAAGGCGCTGCTGCACGCCGCGCCGCACGTGGTCGGCAACCTGGAGGGCATCCCGTACGCGGTGCGCGGAAAGGCGAACGCGCTCGACCTGTCCCGCACGATGAGCCGGGCGAAGGAGCGGCTGAGCTCCGAGCACGGCAAGGCGGAGCGCGTCGCGCTCAAGCAGCAGCTGACCACGCTCGGCAACGTCGCGGCGGCGCTGAAGAAGAAGGACGGCGTCACCCGCACGCTGGTCTCCCTCGACCCGTCGGAGAACGCGAAGGCGGCCATCGTCGTCGGCGATCTGAGCACCGCGCGGTTCGTGAGCGTGCTCGTCCCCGGCATGTACATGTCCGTTGGCGAGCAGATCGAGGCCTGGGCGGAGGTCGCGCAGGACCTGCACGACACCGAGACCGGCTTCCTGAAGCGCTTCCTCGGACCCCGCTCAGCAGGCGCGGCGCCGGGCGTGGCCGTCGTGGCCTGGATCGGCTACCAGACGCCGATGCTGATGAACATCGGCGGGATGCAGCTGGCCAGGGAGGGCGCCGACAGCCTGGAGCGGACGCTGCAGGGCATCCGAGCGATCCGCCAGGACGACCCGCCCTACCTGAGCGTGTTCGCGCACTCGTACGGATCGACGGCGGCGCTGCTCGCGCTCGAACGGCACACGGTCACCGTCGACGCGCTCGCTCTGATGGGCTCGCCCGGTTCTGACGCCCAGTCGGTCCGCGACCTCGCGGTCCGCGACGGCAACGTGTTCGTCGGCGAGGCGCCGATGGACCCGATCGTCAACAGCGCGTTCTTCGGCAGCGACCCCGGCTCTCCCGCCTACGGCGCGAAGCCGATGGGCACCCAGGGCGCCGTGGACCCGATCACGCACCGCACGCTCGCCGGCTCCAGCGGCCACAACGAGTACTTCACCGCCGGAACCGAGTCGGTCAGGAACCTCGCGCTCATCGGCATCGACCAGGGCCGGCTGGTGCTCGGCTCCTCGGCCGGTTCGCCGGGTTCCGGCGACACCCCGGAGACGTCCGCGGCGGCCTCGCGCTGACGCCGGGCGCATAATGGGGGCGATGCAGCCGGACGACACCGCTCCCGCCGACCCCGAGGGTCCGCTCGCCCACCCTGAGCGGTCAGAGGCGCGCAGCGCATCCCGCCGCAGCTTCCTGAAGGGCGCGGGGCTCGTCGCGGCGGGCGCCGTCGCCGGCGGCGCCGCGGGAGGCGCGGCCGGAGCCGCCATCGCCGCCCAGCAAGCCGCCCGGCCCGCCGCGCCCGGGGAGTCGGGGGAGGAGTACCCGCCGCTGCCGCCGCGCGCGAAGCCCGGCTTCGACCACCTCGTCGTGCTGATGTACGAGAACCGCTCGTTCGACAACCTGCTCGGCTACCTGTACGACGAGACCACGCTGCCGGAGGGCGAACGCTTCGACGGCCTCGCGTTCGGCCGCTACGCGAACCCGGACCCGGCCGGCGGCGACATCCCCGTGCACCCGTACTCCGGCACCACCGACTTCGTGATGCGGCAGCCGTCGCCCGACCCCGGCGAGTTCTACCCGCACGTGAACACCCAGCTCTTCGGCATCGTCGACCCGCCGTCGAACGCGGACGCCGACCTGCGCGAGATGAAGCCGCCGTACAACGCGCCGCCTGCCGGAGCGAAGCCGACGATGACGGGATTCGTGCGCGACTACATCGGCGTGCTGCGCAAGGACACCGGGCGGGAGCCCGGACGGGACGACTACCGCAGGATCATGGGCGCCTTCACCCCGGACATGCTGCCCGTGTTCTCCACCCTCGCCCGCCAGTTCGCGGTCTGGGACGACTGGCACTGCGCCGTTCCGTCGCAGACGTTCTGCAACCGGTCGTTCTTCCACGCCTCCACCTCGCACGGGTTCGTCGACAACGGCGGCGCCGGCGGGCTGCGCAAGTGGTTCGATCCCGCGAACGCCGCGCCCACCATCTTCAACCGGCTGGAGGACGCGGGCAGGAGCTGGCGCGTCTACTTCGACGACCGGCAGCTGGTCTCGCTCACCGGGTTCATCCACGCGCCGGTCCTGGAGCCGTACTGGAAGACGAACTTCCGGACCATGACCGACTTCTACGCGGACGTGGCGGAGGGCACCCTCCCGGACTACGCGTTCGTGGAGCCGCGGCTGATCTACGACCACAACGACATGCACCCGCCGGGAGGGCCGGAGACCGCGGAGGACGTCGACGGCACGGTCGTCGTCGGCGGCGCGATCTCCGACGTGCGGGCGGGGGACCTGCTGCTGCACCGCGTCTACTCGGCGATCCGGTCCTCGCGCAGCGCGTCGGGCTCCAACGCGCTGAACACCATGCTGCTGGTCACCTTCGACGAGCACGGCGGCACCTACGACCACGTCCCGCCGGGGAAGGCGACGCCGCCGGACGACAGCGGGCCGGGCGAGAACGGCTTCGGGTTCGACCGGCTGGGCCTGCGCGTTCCCGCCATCGCGATCTCCGCGTACACCGAGCGCAACACGATCCTGCACGAGGAGATGCACCACTCCGCCGTCATCGCGACGCTGTGCAAGAAGTTCCGGATGCCGCACCTCACCGAGCGCGACCGGGGTGCGCGGACCATCGACGCCGCGATCAACCGGTCGACGCCGCGCCAGCCGGGCACCTGGCCGGACACGCACCCGCAATTCCTGCCGGCGAACCCCGAGGCGGACGCGCCGGCGCCGGGCGACGAGGACCGCCCGCTCAGCCCGCCCGGCATCGGGCTGGTCGGCCTGCTGACAGCGCGCTACGGGCAGCCGGAGGATCGCGTCCCGCGCACGTACAAGGAGGCGTACGACGCCGTGAACCGGCTGGGGCGCGGGCTGTTCGGCTGACCCTAGAATTGAGAGCATCCACCCAGAGAAGCTCACGGAGACCCACGTGCCTGAATCGAACGCTGTGGAAATCAGCGCAGAACAGGTCGCATACCTGGCGAACCTCGCCAGGATCGACCTCAGCCCGGAAGAGATCGAGTCGCTCACCAGCGACCTCGGCCAGATCGTCGAGGCGGTCGCCAAGGTGCAGGAGGTCGCGGGTCCCGACGTCCCCGCCACCAGCCACCCGCTGCCGCTGACCAACGTCTTCCGGCCCGACGAGGTGCGGCCGTCGCTGACGGTGGAGCAGGCGCTCTCCGGCGCCCCCGACCGCGAGGGCGACCGCTTCCGCGTCGCCAGCATCCTGGACGAGGAGTAGACGAGAGCATGACCGACCTGACCAGACTCTCCGCGTCCGCGCTCGCGGGCCTGCTCGCCGCGGGCGAGGTCTCCTCCGTTGAGGCCACCCGCGCGCACCTGGACCGCATCGAGGCCGTCGACCAGGACGTGCACGCGTTCCTGCACGTCGCCGCCGAGAAGGCCGTGCGCACCGCGGCCGAGATCGACGGGCGCCGGGCCGCTGGCGACCCGCTCGGGCCGCTCGCCGGCGTCCCCGTGGCGATCAAGGATGTGCTCGCGACCGACGACATGCCGTCCACCTCCGGCTCGAAGATCCTCGAGGGCTGGGTGCCGCCGTACGACGCGACCGTCGTGCGCAAGCTCCGCGAGGCGGACCTCGTCCCGCTCGGCAAGACCAATATGGACGAGTTCGCGATGGGCTCCTCCACCGAGCACTCCGCATACGGCCCGACCCGCAACCCGTGGGACCTGGAGCGCATCCCCGGCGGCTCCGGCGGTGGCTCCGCCGCCGCGGTCTCCGCGTTCGAGGCTCCGCTGGCGCTCGGCTCCGACACCGGCGGCTCGATCCGCCAGCCCGCCGCCGTCACCGGCTCGGTGGGCGTCAAGCCCACCTACGGCGGCGTGAGCCGGTACGGCGCGATCGCGCTCGCCAGCTCGCTCGACCAGGTCGGCCCCGTCTCCCGCACCGTGCTCGACGCCGGCCTCCTGCACGACGTGATCGCCGGGCACGACCCGTTCGACTCCACCTCGCTCACCGACAGCTGGCCGTCGATGGCGGACGCGGCCCGCGCCGGTCTCGCCGACGGCGCCCTGCGCGGCGTGCGCGTCGGCGTCATCCGCGAGATCGCCGGCGACGGCTTCCAGGCCGGCGTCAAGCAGCGCTTCGACGAGGCGCTCGCGCTGCTCGAGGGCGCGGGGGCGGAGATCGTGGAGGTGAGCGCGCCGAGCTTCGAGTACGCCGTCGCCGCCTACTACCTGATCCTGCCCGCCGAGGCCTCCAGCAACCTCGCCCGGTTCGACTCGGTGCGCTTCGGTCTGCGGGTCGACCCGGCCGAAGGACCCGTCACCGTCGAGCGCGTGATGTCCGCGACCAGGGACGCCGGCTTCGGCCCCGAGGTCAAGCGCCGCATCATCCTCGGCACGTACGCGCTGAGCGCCGGCTACTACGACGCCTACTACGGCAGCGCCCAGAAGGTCCGCACGCTCATCCAGCGCGACTTCTCTGCCGCGTTCGAGAAGGTGGATGTGCTGGTCAGCCCGAGCGCGCCGACCACCGCGTTCAAGTTCGGCGAGAAGCTCGCCGACCCGATGGCGATGTACCTCAACGACATCACCACCATCCCCGCGAACCTCGCCGGCGTTCCCGGCATGGGCCTGCCGATCGGCCTCGCGCCGGAGGACGGCCTGCCCGTCGGGATGCAGCTGATGGCGCCGGCCCGCGCCGACGCCCGCCTCTACACCATCGGCGCCGCGCTCGAGCGGCTGCTGGAGGAGAAGTGGGGGCACACGCTGCTCAGCCAGGCGCCCGATCTGAGCGCCACCGAGATGTTCGCGAGCGAAGAGGGAGCCGTCTGATGGCCAAGGTCGAACTGATGGACTACGACAAGGCTCTCGAGCTGTTCGAGCCGGTGCTCGGCTTCGAGGTGCACGTGGAGCTGAACACCGCGACCAAGATGTTCTGCGGCTGCGCGAACGAGTTCGGTTCCGGCGCGAACACGAACACCTGCCCGACCTGTCTCGGCCTTCCAGGCGGCCTGCCGCAGGTGAACCAGAAGGCGATCGAGTCGAGCATCCGCCTCGGTCTCGCCCTGGGCTGCGACATCGCGGAGTCGAGCCGGTTCGCCAGGAAGAACTACTTCTACCCCGACCTGGCCAAGAACTTCCAGACCTCGCAGTACGACGAGCCGATCGCGCACGACGGCCGGGTCACGATCGAGCTGGAGAACGGGCGCGAGCTCACCATCGAGATCGAGCGAGCGCACATGGAGGAGGACGCGGGCAAGCTGACCCACATCGGCGGCGCGACCGGCCGGATCCAGGGCGCCGACCACTCGCTGGTCGACTTCAACCGCGGCGGCGTCCCGCTGGTCGAGATCGTCACCAAGATGATCGAGGGCGCGGAGGCGGACGCCCCCGAGGTGGGCCGCACCTACGTGCGGGCCATCCGGGACATCGTGAAGGCGCTCGGCGTCTCCAACGCGCGCATGGAGGAGGGCAACGTCCGCTGCGACGCGAACGTCTCGCTCCGCCGCCGCGGCACGGACACGCTCGGCACCCGCACCGAGACCAAGAACGTCAACTCGCTGCGCTCGATCGAGCGCGCCGTGCGCTACGAGATCCAGCGTCAGGCCGCGATCCTGGAGGCCGGTGGCGCGATCGTGCAGGAGACGCGGCACTGGCACGAGGACACCGGGACGACCTCCGCCGGTCGCCCGAAGTCGGACGCCGACGACTACCGCTACTTCCCGGAGCCGGACCTGGTGCCAGTCGCGCCGAGCCGCGAGTGGGTGGAGGAGCTGCGCGGCACGCTGCCCGAGCAGCCCGCCGCGCGCCGCAAGCGCCTGACCGCGGAGTGGGGCTTCACCGCCCTGGAGTTCCAGGACGTCGCGAACGCCGATCTGCTCGACGAGCTGGAGGCGACCATCGCCGCCGGTGCCACGCCGGCTGCCGCGCGCAAGTGGTGGACGGGCGAGATCGCCCGTCTGGCGAACGCGCAGGGCGTGCCGGCCGGGACGCTCGTCGGCCCGCAGCACGTGGCCGAGCTGGCCGCGCTGGTCGAGGCGGGGACGCTCACCGACCGCCTGGCGCGCCAGGTCCTGGAGGGCGTGATCGCGGGCGAGGGATCGCCGCAGGAGGTCGTCGACGCGCGCGGGCTGGCCGTCGTCTCCGACGACGGCGCCCTGATCGCCGCGATCGACGACGCCCTGGCCGCCCAGCCGGACGTGCTGGAGAAGATCCGCGACGGCAAGGTGCAGGCCGCCGGCGCGGTGATCGGCGCCGTCATGAAGGCGATGAAGGGCCAGGCGGACGCCGCGCGCGTCCGGGAGCTGGTCCTCGAGCGCGCATCCCAGTGACCGGCACGCTCGCGATCGAACGCGTCACGGAGGCGAGCGCGGAGGCCACGGCCGCCGCGCTCGCCCCCGTGCTGATCGACACCGTCGCCTCCGGCGCGAGCGTCGGCTGGATCGAGCCGCCGTCGGCGCAGGACGCGACGCGCTGGTGGGCGCAGCTGCTGGCCGACCCGGACGCGGAGACCTGGGTCGCCCGCGACGGCGACCGGGTGCTCGGCACGATCACGCTGGTGCGCGCCAGCAAGCGCAACGGCCCGCACCGCGCCGAGGTGATCAAGCTCATGGTGCACAGGGACGCGCGCGGCCGCGGCATCGCGCCCGCGCTGATGGCGGAGCTGGAGGCGCACGCCGTCGCGGCCGGGTTGACCCTCCTCGTGCTGGACACCGAGTCCGGCAGCCTCGCGGAGTCGCTGTACACGCGCTGGGGCTGGCAGACGGTCGGCGCGATCCCGGACTACGCGGTGCGGCCCTCCGGCGCGCTCGGCCCGACGACGGTGATGTACAAGCGGCTCGGAGAAGCCGGACTACGGTAGGCGCATGGGCGTCTTCACTCTCGGTGGGCTCACCACCGCCCCCGCCGCATCCCGGACCGACCTGCTCGCGCCGGGAGCGATCGCCGCGCTGATGGAGCTCGGCTGGCTGGAGGACGTCGGCGTCGTCGAGATCGATCCCGACGTCTCGGACACCGCGGCGACGAAGGAGCGGTTCGGCCTGGACGCCGCGACGCTCGCGAACTGCGTGGTCGTCGGGGGCAAGCGCGAGGGCGTGGAGCGGATCGCCGCCTGCATCGTCCTCGCCACGACGCGCGCGGACGTGAACGGCGCCGTGAAGCGGCTGCTCGACGTCCGGAAGGCGTCGTTCCTGCCGATGGACCGCGCGGTCGAGCTGACCGGCATGGAGTACGGCGGGATCACCCCGATCGGCCTTCCCGCCGAATGGCCGGTCCTGGTCGACGCGCGCGTCGTCGCGACCGATGTCGTCATCATCGGGTCCGGCGTGCGCCGCTCGAAGATCCTGCTGCCCGGCCGGCTGCTCGGCGAGCTGCCGTCCGCGCGCGTCATCGAGGGCCTCGGCCTGGAGGTCGCCGCGTCGTGACCACGCAGGTCGACCGGATGCTCGGGCCGGTGCGATCCCGGCTCATCGAGACGCTCTCGGGGCGCTCGGACCGCATCCCGTCGTGGGTGCTGCGGCTGGAGGACGGCGAGGACGAAGGCTTCTTCGCGCCGGGAAGCGCGCCGTGGGTCGTGCACGGCGGGATGCCGACGCTGGTCGCTGGCGTGCGCGCGCTGCTGCTGCAGGCGCTCCACCCGGGCGCCCTGGCCGGGGTGCGCGAGCACTCCCGCTACCGCGAGGACCCGCTCGGCCGGCTCGCCGGGACGATCCAGTGGATCCACACCGTCACGTTCGGCAGCCGCGGCCAGGCCGTTGCGAGCTCGGAGATGGTGAAGACCCTGCACCGCGCGGTGGTCGGGACGTACGTGGACGGCCACGGGACGAGCAGGCCGTACTCGGCGAACGACCCCGATCTCGCGGCGTGGGTGCACGTGGCGTTCACGGACGCGTTCCTGACCGCACACGAGAACTGGGGCTCGCCCATCCCGGGCGGCGCAGACGGCTACGTCGCCGAGTGGGCGAAGGCGGGGGAGCTGATGGGGGTGCAGGACCCGCCGCGCACCGCGGCCGAGCTGCGCGAGCGCATCGACGCCGCGACCGACGCCGGGGAGCTGCGCGGCGGCCCGGAGGTGGAGGAGATCGTCCGGTTCATCCGGCGCGCACCGCTCTCGCCGGTGCTGCGGCCGTCGTACCGGATCGTGTTCCGTGCCGCGGTGTCCACGCTGGAGCCACGGCACCGGCGGATGCTCGGCCTGCCGGAGCGCGACCGCGTCCCCGTGCACGCGGCGACCGGGCTCGTCCTGCGCGGCGCCGGTGTGCTCCTCGGCGAGCGGACTCAGGCCGAGCTTTCGGCCCGGCGGCGCCTGGCGCGACTCGCTGGCCGTTGACCCGGTGGGCCGATACGCTCGGCAGTGACCACCTGCCCCGGAAGGAGAGCGAGTGAGCGAGCGAAGCCGAACCGTGCACTGGGAGGATCCGGCGCCCGGCGTCGCGGTGATGCCGAGCATCAGCGGGCTGGAGTACCTGCACCGGATGATCGCGGGCGAGCTGCCTCCGCCTCCGATCGCCGCGCTCATGGGCATGGCGCTCACGGAGGCGGAGCCGGGGAAGGCGGTGTTCGTGTGCGACCCCTTCCTTATCTGACCGGTAAACGCCCGCGTCCCCGACAACTCGCGGGTCTTGGCCCGAGTGATGTGTCAGGCAGTGTCAATCACTACGAGAGGTGAAGCGGAGTAACAAGTGGGCGGCGTTGCGTCAGCCAACTAGGTGCTCTTCCAGTGCTATCCGCGACGAAACCGCGAGGAGGAAGTTTTCACAGGCCCGATCTACCCAACTAGTGAAGAGCCACCAGTGCCCGGACCCTCTGAGCTCTTCGACGTGGTGGGGGCGGTACCTCACCATGTTGCTGAGATGGAGCATCACGGCGAAGGTGATGGCCTCCGTCGATACCAGGTTGAGGTGAGGTGACAAGGTAACGCTGTCTCGCGGCTGCGCCAGCGAGCGGTTTCGAACGATGAGCGATCGGTCGAAGGCTGCCCTCAATTCGGCCAGCGGTCCCGGCATTTGGGCATACGCCACTGTCTTTGTTAGTTGGTAGGTCGCCGTTGGGCCGCTACCCGCATCAACTAGGTCGAACGAATCGGCAAATGCGGCGGCTCGAGCGAGCAAGCCGCGCGGCGTGAGGCTCGCCTCACGCAGGACGTTGCGTGACACTTCCACTGTGAGCCACGCCTGCTTGTTGGGCCTCGACCCCTCCGATTCCACTCGTACAGACTCGATAGGGACCAGGGCTGGGGGTGTGCCAAACGAACTTGAGAAGAGGTCGGTGCTTTCCGCTAGGTATGGCATCAGCCGAGAAAGCTGCATCACTCCGGGTTGCCATGAGAAGCCGCGGCCGGTCTTAGCAGCAAGGAGCTGGAAGACCCCGCTCTTACTCACCTTGAACCGCTCCTGGTAAAAGTCGTATGGAGTCCCAGGGCCCGCCGGATCCTGACCAATCCCATGCATCAGCGAGTTTGCTGCGGTTGTGTCGGGGTCTATTGCTGTCAGGTATGCCTTTGCGGCGTTTAGCACGAAGTAGTAGCCGAGGAGAGGTTTCGCCACCGGGTCCGCGGGAGTTGCAGCTTCGTAATACTGGCGCGCCTGATTCACGTATGCCTTCAGCCGAGAGCGTGCCTGCTGATCGAGCCGGGGGCTTCCCGCACGTTGCAGTGCTGTTTCTCCAGCAGCCGCAGCAATGTCTAGCGTGGACCAGAGGTCCGCTACCGAGGCGCGTGGAGAAATTGGACGGCTGAACGAGCCAACGCCCGCGACCACTAGCCTGCCTTTACTGGCGGTCGCCTGGCCGACGCGCGCAGCGGGCGGTCGTCCGGCGCTAGATGACGTTGATGTCACGAGATACCTTCACCGTCAGGAGACAATGTCCGCGATGCGGAGCCGAGTGCTATCACATCATCTGTCGCTCGAAGCTCAATGTCCCGGCGGTGCTCTGAGATCGGAATCACGTCGGAACCGGCGGGGGTCAGCTCTCTGATGGTCTCCTCATGAGCTAGCCGCGAGGCTTCGAGATCGCCCTGAAGGATTCTGGTTTGCCGCCTGAGTTCGTCGTTGTCGCGTTTCAGGCGTACGACTTCGCCCGTGAGCCGATCGTTCGCGATGCGTAGGGCTACGAGCTCTTCCTCGCTAATGGCCGGCGATAGCTGCGAACCTAGCCAACGACGCCGTTGTTCTTGGAGCGCTTCAATCTGGGCGTTCTGTTCCCTGATCTTCCGCTTCTGGCGCTCTGTGGCGCTCAGCAGGGTCGCCCTTTCCGCGCGGAAGCCTCTCTCGGCCGCGACGCGCGCGGCAGCTGTGCCAGCCGCGGTGGTCGGAACCTTCTGGTCGGCGGCAGCGTCTCGGACCCGGCGGACCAGCTCCTCCTTGCTGTGAATGAACTCCCGCGAAACGTTGGCGGCCCTCGCCACCGAAGACACAGAAACGGCCTCACCCGAGCGCGATAACGAATCGATCGCTTCTAGAACGGCGGACCTCTTAGCGGAGGAGACGGAAGCTCTATGCGCCCTAAGAGCCTCGGTTGCAGCCTCGCTCGCCATTAGATCTCACCCGTCAGGATCTTGCGGATGTCGATGGTTCGCGGCGCGCTCGCTCGCCGCCGGATGTCCGCCATTTCATCGAGCGCCGCCCGGACAATTTCGCCTTCGGAGAAGTTCATCCCGTCGACGTATCGGTCGATTCCGTCGATGATTCGTTGGCAGTCTTGGATTCGCCCTTCATAGTGGCCGAGGACGTGCGACGGCGCCGAAATGACTCGAGCTCGTTCGAGCTTGACTTTGAGGTGTTGAAGCCTTGCTTGCATACCGTCCCTCTCGAGCGGGTCCACAAGAAAGAATGGGCAGGACTCGCAGGCGTTGTCGAGCGCGCAGGCGTGGCCGCCGGAAACGACGTTCTGGGGCTCGGTGCAATGCCCAAGGGACACGGCTAGTTTGGTGAAGTCGTTCCGCTCGGGGTCGATCGTCACTACCTGGCCGAGACTATTAAGCCTCCGGGGCGGGACGGCTTCCATAGCGCGTTTCCGACGTTTTGCGCTGACCTGGTAGTAGGCCATCGTCGTGTTGAAGTGCTTGTGGCCCATCAGGTCTCGCAGGACGTCTGGCTGGGTCGTGGATTGACCGTTCTCGTCGGTCGCGTCAGCGAGTCTCTGGGCGAATGCGTGACGGAACGAGTAAGCGTCGACGTCTGCGATTTTGAAGTCGATCGCCATACCGTCTGGACCTTCCGCGACGCCGGGGAAGGGGTGGTGCTCGGAGATGAAT
Source organism: Leifsonia sp. (assembly GCF_051955155.1). Taxonomy (NCBI): domain Bacteria; kingdom Bacillati; phylum Actinomycetota; class Actinomycetes; order Micrococcales; family Microbacteriaceae; genus Leifsonia; species Leifsonia sp. The sequence goes on along the minus strand of NZ_JBQCGZ010000181.1, from coordinate 5,604 downwards.
GTGGCGAACTCGCGGACCCTGGCGCTCAAGAACGCCGCTGGGTAATGGCGGTCAGCCGCAACGTGGCCTCTTGAAGGAAAGAGCCATTCTGACTTGACCCCGTGTTTCTTCTTGAGCTCTTTCCACGCGGCGATTACGTCTCGGGTCTCCGCGTGGATTGGGATTCTCTTGCCTGGTGCCCAGGGCGGTTTCCCCTGCTCCCATTCCAGGTACGGCGAACCTTCGTTGTCGTAAGAGACGCAATCGTCTTTCAAGCGCATCGTTTCGATCGTGCGCCGCCCCACTCGTTCCTGCAGGAAAATCATCACCCGCACCTCTGCAGTGGCGTACTCATCGCTGCGCCCGTAGGCAACGAGATGGTCCATCATCCAGTCGATGATCGGTTGTGGAACGAAGCGGTAAGCCTCGCCGGATGCGCTCGATCGTGACGGCTTACCCACCGCACGGTGTCGAACAGTGTTGACCGCGAACCCTGCTGGCACGTCCTTCCAGAGATCCGCGGTCGCCTCATCGAGCCGTGCAAACTGGATGATGCGAGCGAGGGAACCGATCCGAGACGCTTGAGTGTGTTCGCCCGTCCAGCGCTTCCTACACGCACGAATGATCGCGTCCATATCGGATAGCCCAAGGGCATCGCGCGGCGTCTTTCGAGCCGCAATGATCTCGTCTGCCGTCATCCAGACTTGGAGGGAGTGGTAGAGGTCGCCTCTTGATCTCGGGGCTGCCCGCATCCAGACCGCGAGTGTCTTTGCAATCCAGTCTTGGGTGAGCGGCCGAAGGTCGAGGACCGCGCGAGGGCCGGGCGGGTTATGCGTCGTCGCCTTGAGTTCAATGTCCCGCAGGTAGATGAGCCGGGGATCCCGATCATCAATCCCACTCCAAGCTCGATGTGCGTCGTCAATGTGGAGCTGCAGTTCGTTGTATAGGCCGCGGGCGTTTGTGTCGCTCGCTCTCAGACCGAGCATGGTCAATCCGACCGCAGACGTTGTCCCAAGCCGCCGAAGCCGACTGTAAGCCTGCCTGAGCTCCGTGGGATTGATGGCGGAGCGCCCGTTTTTGTCGCGGGTCTGACTTGCGTATAGCAACTCCCAGCGAAGCGGAGTGGGGAGCAGGAAGAAGGGGGTTCCGATGAGTGAGGCATAAGTGGAGCCTTCGTACCTGGGTTCGAACTGTTTGTGATCGATCCACGCGTCTACTTCCCAGTCGTCACGTCCATTCGCGGAAGCCCAGCGGCGTTGCCGGCGGTCGTGTTCGACGCAGAGAACAGACCGATTAAGTTGAGACTGGGCGCAGGACGGCACTATGCACATTTGGCGAAACGCCAGGGGTGCCGGGTTCGTCTCTTTGATCCAACTCGTCACGTCGGGATCGGCGTCGCGATTCACGCGCGCCCAGTATCGGTAATGGCCTCGATGATCGTGGCAAAGCCCTTGCGCGAAGTGGCTTCGCTCGCAGTCGTCGACCGAACACCCGATCTGAATCGTCCGCTTCCACGCCCTAGGGGTTGCCTTCCATTCTTCGAAATCGAGTCTGTCGTCGTTTCGTTCCTTCCACTCCTCAGCGCAGTCGTCACAGAGCTGTCCGTTGTTCATTACTCGCCCGCAGTTTGGCCGGCTGCACATCTTCGCCACCGTGAGGGGATTCGCGGGGTCTGGCAGGAAATGAAGGAGGTTCATATCGAACTCTCCTGGCCGCCACATCGGGTCGATTAGTGTCTGGAGGTGTTCGGCCCATTCAGAGCCCGCCCGTTCGTCCTTCGCCTTCGCGGTGGAGGCGGTGAGAGCTGCCAGGGTCACGCCGACTCCTCCAGGTTCACAGTGCGGGTAGGTAGATGCTGGAGCGCGGATTTCTTAGCGGCCTCGAGGTCATGTGTGTAGATCCGGGTTGACGAGATGTCGGCATGACCGAGGATCTCCTGCACCACGTCCAGAGCTACAGCCTCGCATTCGATCCCTCGCACCAGACGCGTCGCTAGCGTGTGACGCAGTACGTGTGGTCCAGTCATCGGGAAATTGATCAGTCGGCTGCAACGCCGAATGAGACGACGAGCGCTCGAGTAGGTCATCGCGCGCCCGTGCTGGCTGGGCCCGTACATGTTGGCGAACACATGCTGAGTTGAGTCACTGTCAAGCCGCCTCGCCCGCTCAATCAGGTAGTCCACGTACGCCTCTACGACGCGCTCGTTCACGTAAAGCATTCGTTGGCCGCTTTTCGGGCGAGCACCGTTCTCGGTTTCGTTCGGTTCGCCGACGTGAAAGTGCGGCTCGAGGTACATGCAATCGAGCTCGGGACTGCCGCCCCCGAAATGCATATCCTTCGTGAAAAGCGAGAGCGCTTCGCCGATCCGAATGCCGGTGTAATAGAGGAGGTCAATGAGAAATCGGTCACGGGGACGGAGTTCCAGGTCCATCAGTCGTTTGCGCGCTCCGCTGTCGCTGATCCATTCGATCTCAGCGTCCTCAGATGCGCCCGCCGGCCGGAGCAACTCTACGAGTACCTTGCGCCGTGAACCGTGTTCCCCGCCTCCCGGAGTGCCGGCCGGGAAGTACTTCATCTCCGTCATCCGGGACGCCACGTCGACAGCGATCAGCCCTTCGACGTACGCCCACTCGTAGAACCCTCGGAGAGGGATCAGCCACTGGGTAACCGTGTCAGCGTTCCTCTGGGTCCCATCGGCTTGCGGGCTCGAGAGGATGCGACGCCACATCGCGAAGTGCGAGAGTGATGCCGATCGCCAATCTGTGGTCTGTGCTGTCCAGGAAAGGTACGCGGCCAGGCGTCGCCCGTAGGCAACGACAGTGTTCGGTGAGCGCTCGACGTCGCTTAGGAACGAGAGCCACCCGGAGGCTGAGTGCAGCTCGTCGTCCGTGTCGATGATCACGTACCGAACTTTGCCGCTCGGGAGAATCGCCCAGTCCAATCGGTAGCGGTCAGGCGTCATGGCCTCAAGCTACTGACAGGTGGACGAGCGAATCGTCAGACACGCGGTCCCGCACCTAATCATGGACAGTGGATGACAGGCGCCGTATTAGCTAGATAACCGACGAGTCGCACTACAACCCGATCGGAACGGTGCACGGCGGGCTGGTCTGCACGCTGCTGGACTCCGCCCTCGGCTGCGCCGTGCAGTCGACCCTGCCGCAGGGCCAGGGCTACACGTCGATCGAGATCAAGGTCAACTACCTGCGCCCGGTCTTCGCCACGAGCGGGCCGCTGACCTGCGTGGCGACCGTCACGAAGCCCGGCAACCGGGTCGCCTTCGCCGACGGCGTCGTGACGGACGGCTCCGGCAAGACGGTCGCGACGGCGACCGGCTCGCTGCTGGTCTTCCCGATCGGCTGAGCACCGGGGGGCAGCGGCCGGCTCACGCCTGCTGATCCTTCAGGAGCTGGTCGCGGACCTTCCTCCGGATGACCTTGCCGACGATGCTGCGCGGCAGATCGTCCACCTGGACGATGTGCTTCGGCACCTTGTACGGGGTGAGGCACTCGCGCGCGTACGCGCGCATCGCGGCCTCGTCGAAGGAGGCGCCGGGCTTCATGACGACCGCGGCCACCACATCCTCGCCGCCGCGGCGGTGCGGCAGGCCGACCACGGCGACGTCTTCGACGCCCTCGAACGGGCGGAGCGCGTCCTCCACCTCGGTCGGGGAGACGTTGAAGCCGCCGGTGACGATCAGCTCCTTGATGCGGTCGACGATGCGCACGAAGCCGTCCTCGTCCATCGTCACGATGTCGCCGGTGCGGAACCAGCCGTCGGAGGTGAGCACCTTCGCGGTCTCCTCGGTGCGCCGCCAGTAGCCGGAGAACACCTGCGGGCCGCGCGCGAGCAGCTCGCCCTCCTCGCCGAACGCGCGGTCGACGGACGGGTCGTCCGGATCGGCGACGCGCAGCTCCGTGCTCGGCAGCGGCAGGCCGACGGTGCCGGGCCGCCGGGTGGCGCCGACCGGGTTCGCCATCAGCACCGGCGAGCACTCGGACAGCCCGTAGCCCTCGACCAGGAAGCCGCCGGTCTTCTGCTCCCACAGGTCCACGATCGTCTGCGGGAGGCTCATCGCCCCGGAGATCGCGATCTGGATGCCGGAGAGCGAGATGCGGCGCTTCTCCGCCGACTGCACGAGCCGCTCGTAGATCGGCGGCACCGCGGGCAGGAACGTCGGCGGGCGCTTCTTGACCACGTCGAGCACCAGGTCGGGGTCGAACTTCGGGAACAGCACCAGGCGCGCGCCCATGCTCATCGCGAAGGTGAGGCAGAGGGTCAGGCCGTAGGCGTGGAAGAGCGGGAGCACGGCGTAGACGACGGAGCTGCCGCGCTCGATCGTGGGCACCCAGGCCCGGGACTGCGCGGCATTCACCGCGAGGTTGCTGTGGCTGAGCATCGCGCCCTTCGGCGTGCCCGTGGTGCCGGAGGTGTACTGGATGAGCGCCAGGTCCTCGCCCTCCGGGCGCGGCACCGACGCCTTCAGCCGGCGGGAGGAGACCAGCGCCTCCCAGGTGACCGTCCCGGACACCGTGGTCGTGAGCTGGTCGCGCGCCTTGCGGGCGGCCGGCACAGGGAGGCGGAGCGCGAAGCGCTTGGCCGCCGGCATCGCCCGGGTGATGTCCACCGAGATCACGGTGCTCACGGCGAGGTCGGCCGGGAGATCCTGCACGGTCCTGGCGACCTTGTCCCAGACGATCGCGACGGTCGCGCCGTGGTCCTCGAACTGGTGGCGCAGCTCGCGCGGGGTGTACAGCGGGTTGTGCTCGACGACGACGCCGCCGAGACGCAGCACCGCGTAGAACGCGACGACGTGCTGCGGGCAGTTCGGCAGCACGAGGGCGACCCGGTCGCCCTTGCGGACGCCGCGCTTGCGCAGGCCCTCCGCGGCGCGGGCGATCTGGTCGCCGAGCTCCGCGTACGTCGTGGTCGCGCCGAAGAACTCCAGCGCGATGTGGGAGCCGTAGGTGGCGACCGAGTCGTCGATCAGGTGGGCGAGGGATCCGGCGGGCACGTCGACGTCGGCGGGCACGTCCGGGGCGTAGCTGGACACCCACGGACGTTCGCTGTAGATAGTCACACGGGAAGCCTACGGTGCTGCGGTCAGCGACCGCACCGCCTCCTCGATCGGGGTGTCGCCGGCGATCGCCTCCCAGGTGCGGCCGATCGTCGCGTTCTCGCCGAGGCAGACGGCGATCAGCAGGGCGACGTCCTCGCGGGAGATCGAGCCGCGCGGGACGCTCTCGCCGAGCTGCACGCGGCCGGTGCCCTCCTCGAAGGTGAGGCCGCCGGGTCGCAGGATGGTCCAGTCCAGCCCGGATTCGCGGAGCCGGGCGTCCGCGTCCCGCTTGGCATCGACATAGGCGCGCCAGACCGGCTCCGCGTCCGCGGCGAGGGGGGCGTCGACGCCCCACGCAGACACCTGGACGAACCGGCGGATGCCGGCCTTCGCGGCGGCCTCCGCCGACTTCACCGAGCCTTCGTAGTCGACCGTGCGCTTCCGCTCGATGCCCGAGCCGGCGCCGGCGCCCCCCGTGAACACCACGGCGTCGCAGCCGGCGAACCCCTCGGCGATGGCGTCGACGTCCGCGCGCGCGATGTCCAGGAGGACGCCCACGCCGCCCC
>NZ_JBQCGZ010000180.1:0-9691 GCF_051955155.1 Leifsonia sp. | reverse complement strand
GCGCCCGCCCGGGGGGGGGGCCGCGCCCTCCGCTGCGGGCTCGCATGGGGGGGGGGGGCCCGCCGGGGGGGGGGGGGGTGCGGCCACGACCAGTGGGGGCCCGGGCCCCCCCCCCCCCCCCACGTCCATGTCTCCCGTGCTTCAGCTGCGCGGCGTCGCCCGCCCGAGCACCGCGTAGCCCGCGAGCCCGGCGAGGGCGGCGGGGACCAGCAGCCACGCGGACACGCCGACCGGCCCGTTCGCGGCGAACCACTCGCCCACGGCGGGCCAGCTGCTGGTGAAGGTGATCAGCGCGACGGCTCCGACGACGAGCAGGATGAGCGCCGCACCGGCGACGAGGATCCCGTTCATCCGCCAGCGCATGAACAGCGAGGCCGAGAACGCACCGACGAGGAAGAAGAACAGCATCCCCGCGAACACGATGAATAGCCGGCCGAGGAAGCTCTCGCCGGCGAAGTAGACCGACGTGAACAGGTGGCCGCCGAGGCCCCAGCCGTTCGTCCACTCCTCGACCACCGAGAGCACGGCGAAGCCGATCGCGTAGCCGGCCGACAGCAGCAGGAACGTCAGCCCGGAGCCGAGTGCGAAGTCCCTGCGGGTGACGCTGTAGCCGAGGGCGAACGGGAACGTCGCCGCGATCACCTGGATGGCGACCACCAGCATGTACACGAAGATGTAGAACGCCCCGCCGCTCCACTGGGTGCCGTCCATCGCCTTCGCGCGGTCGGCGGGCTCGGTGGCGCCCCAGATGATCCACCAGATCAGCCAGTTCACGAGCCAGATGAACGCCATGATCGAGATCGGCACCCAGATGGTCGTGTACTTGTTGACGAGGTTCAGCCGGACGACGCGCCAGATGCGCTGGCCGCTCGCGGGCGTGCTGACGAGGGTGGGGGATGCGGTTGTCATGCGCTCTGCTCGAATTCTGTCTCACGGACGTTGGTCTTGCGGACGATGAGCTGCTGGAGGGAGACCGGCGCCAGTTCCAGCCCGGCGGCGGCGGCCTCCGCCCGTCCGGAGGCGCCGAGACCGGACACGGTCACCGAGGCGAGGCCGCCGATGCCCTCCCTGTGCAGTACGTCGCGGTGGGCGACGAACGCGTCGACGGCTCCGCGCGGGCCGACCACGGTGGTGGCGGACGTGCGCAGGTCCTCGGCGTCGTCGTCGATGAGGATGCGGCCCTGATCGATCACGATCACGTGCTCCAGCAGGTTGGCGACCTCGTCGATCAGGTGCGTGGAGAGGACGACGGTGCGCGGGTGCTCGGCGAAGTCCTCCAGCAGCCTGTCGTAGAACAGCTGCCTGGCGACCGCGTCCAGGCCGAGGTACGGCTCGTCGAAGAACGTGAGCGGGGCGCGGGAGGCCAGGCCGACGATCACGCCGACCGCGGAGAGCTGGCCGCGCGACAGCTTCTTGATGCGCCGGTTCAGCGGCAGCCGGAAGTCGTCGATGAGCTGCTCGGCGAACTCCGCGTCCCAGTTTTCGAAGAACCAGGGCGCGCTGCGGAAGACGTGCTTGGGCTGGAAGTCCTCCGGGTAGCGCTGGCTCTCCTTGATGAAGCAGATGTTCTGCAGCACCGTGGCGTTCTCCGTCGGCTTCTCGCCGAAGACGCGGATGTCGCCGCCGGACGGGAAGTCCTGGCCGGTGATCAGCTGCATCAGCGTCGTCTTGCCCGCGCCGTTGCGGCCGAGCAGGCCGTGGATGCGTCCCGGCTTGATGGTGACGGAGACGTCGTCGATCGCGGTGAACGATCCGAATCGCTTGGTCAGGCCCGTGACCTGCACCGCAGGGGCGATGGAGGTGGGGGCGGGGGCGGCGCTCATGCGCTCACTCCTTCCGTGTGGATCATCTGGGTCAGGTGGTCTGGGTCGATCCCGAGCTTCGCCGCTTCGGCGAGCAGGGGCTTCAGGTACTCGTCGCGGAACGCCTCCCGCCGCTTGGCGACGAGCCGCTCGCGTGCGCCGTCGGAGACGAACATTCCGATGCCTCGCTTCTTGTAGAGGATCCCGTCGTCGACGAGGAGGTTGACGCCTTTGCCGGCCGTCGCCGGGTTGATGCGGTAGAACGCCGCGAACTCGTTCGTGGACGGCACCTGGCTCTCGGCGGGGTAGACCCCGTCGATGATGTCGTTCTCGATCTGCTCGGCGATCTGGACGAAGATCGGTTTGCCTTCGTCGATCATCCAAGCCTCGTGGGTTCATTACTCATGTAACTAACCAACCAGGCTGGCCGGATTCTGTCAAGAGCCGGACGTCGACCGCTCAACACCCGTCCGCGCTGGCGTCGCCGGATCCGCCGCGCCGCCGCCGAGCGGTCGCGACCCGCCGCCTGCACGTCACCCAGGCCGGGGGGCGCGGCCGCTCGGCGGCGGGGCGGCGGGACCGGCGACGCCCGCGCGGCCGGGCCCCCCCAAACCCCCGGGGGGGGGGGGGGGGGCGGGCCCCCCCGCCCCCCCCCGCGGGGGCCCCCACCCGCGGGGGGGTTGGGGGGCCGGGGGGGGGGGCCCCCCCCCCGGCGCCCGGCGACGGAGGGTGACGGACAGCGGGCGCGCGCCGGCGATAGCCTGGCCGTATGGCGGACCTCCACGAGCTCACCGCGCTGGCCCTCTGGCAGGAACTGCAGAGCGGACGCGTCTCACCCCGCGAGCTGGCCTCGCACTACCTGGAGCGCATCGAGCGGCTGAACCCGCAGCTCGGCGCGTTCGTCACGGTCACCCCCGAGCGGGCGCTGGAGCGCGCGGACGAGGTCGCCGCCCGGGTGCCGCGCTCCGCGACCCTGTGGGGGCTGCCGTCGGGCGACAAGGACCTGTGGATGCGCGCGGGCGTGCCGACCGGGTTCGGCTCGCGCGCGATGGCCGGGTTCGTGCCCGAGACCTCCGACGAGATCGTCGAGACGCTGGACGCGGCGGGGGCCGTGAGCCTCGGCAAGACCAACGCGCCCGAGTTCGGGCTGCCCGCCTACACCGAGTCGCTGGCCGCCCCGCCCGCCCGGAACCCGTGGGATCCCGCGCTCGGCTCCGGCGGCTCCAGCGGGGGAGCTGCCGTCGCGGTGGCGAGCGGGATGCTGCCGTTCGCGCCCGGCTCCGACGGCGGCGGGTCCGTCCGCATCCCCGCGGCCGCCTGCGGCCTGGTCGGGCTGAAGCCCTCGCGCGGGCTCGTCCCGGCCGGGAGCGGGATCGACTCGCTCGGCGGGCTCGTGGTCGACGGGCCGCTCGCGCGCACGACGGCCGACGCGGCGCTGCTGCTCGACGGGATGATCGCGAAGGCCGGCGGCCGCATCGACCACCACTACACGCTGCGCGCGCCCTACGACGACGACGGCCCGTTCCTCGGCACCGCGGTGCGCGGCGAGGGACGGTTCCAGCTCGGGGTGATGACGACCTCCGCGTGGGACGACGCCTACGACATCGCGATCGCCCCGGAGGCGCGCGCGGCGCTGGACGCGGCGGTCGAGGCGTTCTCGGCGATGGGCCACGGGATGGAGGAGACCGCGCTCACGCCCGACCCCAGCTACGCGCCCGCCTTCCGCACGATTTGGCAGGCCGGCGCCGCACGCATCCCGGTGGAGGGGGACGCGCTCGCGCTGGTCGAGCCGCTGACCTCGTGGCTGATCGCCCGGGGCCGCGGGCTGGGCGCGCGCGAGCTCGGCGACGCGCTCGCCGCGCTCACAGCGTACGAGCGCTCGTTCATCCGCCAGCTCGCCTCGTTCGACGCCGTGCTCACGCCCGCGCTCGCGATGACCCCGCGGCCGGTCGGCTGGTACGACCAGGAGGACGGCGAGCGGAACTTCGCGCAGCAGGTGCAGTACACGCCGTTCACCTCGATGCTCAACGTCACCGGGCTCCCCGCGATCGTGCTGCCGGTCTCCCAGCCGGAGGAGGGGCTGCCGTTGGGTGTCCAGCTGATCGGCCGGCCGGGCGGCGAGCGGACGCTGCTCTCGCTGGCCGCCCAGCTGGAGCGCCGGGTGCGCTGGGACCTGCGCCGGCCGCCGACCTGGTGATGCCGCGCCGCGGGCGGCTAGCATGCCCGTGTGAGCGATCGGGAGGCGTTCCGCCCCGCGCTCGGTGTCGCCGCCGAGCTGACCGAGCGCTGGCTCGACGGAGTCCGCGACGGCCGCATCCCGCCGTCGGCCGACATCGACGCGGTGCTGGACGCGCTGGGCCGCCGGCTGCCGGACCGCGGACCTGACCCGGCCGAGGTGCTGCGCTTGCTCGCGGCCGCCGTGGAGCCCGGGCTCATGCGGATGCACTCGCCGCGCTTCCACGGCTGGGTGATCGGCGGGGCGCAGCCGGTCGCCCTCGGCGCGGACTGGCTGGTGTCGGCGTGGGACCAGAACACGGCGCTGCGCTCGGTCACCCCGGGCGTGGTCGCCGCCGAGGAGCTCGCGGGCGCGTGGCTGCTCGACCTGCTCGGGCTGCCGGCGAGCGCGGAGGTCGGCTTCGTCACCGGCGCGACGGTCGCCAACCTGGTCGGCCTGGTCAGCGGGCGGGACGAGGTGCTCCGCCGCGCGGGCTGGGATCCGGGAGCGGACGGCCTGGCCGGGGCCCCGCGGGTGCGCTTCCTTGCCGGCGAGGAGCGGCACGGCTCGGTCGACAGTGCCGGGGTCATCGCCGGTCTCGGCGCCGCCAGAACCGTCGCCGTGGACGACCAGGGCCGGATGCGCGTCGACGCGCTGCGCGCCGCGCTCGCCGACGGCGCAGGCCCCGCGGTCGTGTGCCTGCAGGCGGGCAACATCCACTCGGGCGCGTTCGACCCGCTCGGCGACGCGGTGGACATCGCGCACGAGGCGGGCGCCTGGGTCCACGTCGACGGCGCTTTCGGGCTGTGGGCGGCCGCCGCCCCCGGGCTCCGCGGGCTGACCGAGGGGATGGCGCGCGCCGACTCCTGGGCGACGGACGCGCACAAGACCCTCAATGTCCCGTACGACTCCGGGATCGCCGTGGTCGCGCATCCCGGGGCGCTGCACGCCGCGTTCGCTCAGCACGCCGCGTACCTCGCGTCGTCCAGGGACGTCGCGGACCCCGCCGACCGGGTGCCGGAGCTCAGCCGCCGGGCGCGCGGCGTCCCGGTGTATGCGGCGCTGGCCCAGCTGGGTCGCGACGGCGTCGCGGAACTCGTGCAGGGCATGGCGGATGCCGCGACGGCGATCGCCGACGGCCTGCGAGCGATTCCCGGGGCGAGCGTGCGGAACGAGGTCGTCTACACCCAGGTGTGCGCGACATTCGGCGACGACGAGCGGACGCGCGCGGTCGGGGCCGCGCTCACCGCCGCCGGCGTGGCGCTCGCGTCGCCGTCGACCTGGCGCGGCCGGGCGGTGCTGCGGTTCTCGGTGAGCAACTGGCTGACCGACGCGGACGAGGCGGCGCGCACGGTGGAGGCGGTGCGGGCGGCGGTCGCGTCCGCCGGCTGAGCCCCGCTCAGCGGCCCGCGGCGTAGCCCTGCGCACCGCGCGGGTTCGCGGCCGCCGACAGCACCCCGGTGCGCGGGTCGCGCCCGACCGAGGAGAGCCGGCCGAGCGACCAGTCGCCCGCACGGGTGACGACGTGCCCGCGCGCCTCGAGCCCGGCGATCACGTCCTCGCCGAGCCGGTCCTCCACGACGGCCCCCGCCGGCTCCCAGGTGCGCGGCCAGAACGACCCGGCGATGGAGGTGGTGTGCAGCGCAGGCGCGTCGATCGCCTGCTGCGGGCTGTAGCCGCCCACGATCGTGCGCAGCAGGTAGAGCAGCTGCCACTGGTCCTGCTGGTCGCCGCCGGGCGAGCCGAGCGCGACGACCGGCTCGCCGTCCTTCAGGACGAGGGTCGGCGTCAGGGTCGTGCGTGGCCGTCGACCCGGGGTCAGGGTGGCCGCGGAACCGGGCTCCAGCCAGGTCATCTGCAGCCGGGTTCCCAGGCAGAACCCGAGCGCAGGGATGGCCGGCGACGACTGCAGCCAGCCGCCGGACGGCGTGACCGAGACGAGGTTTCCCCAGCGGTCGACGACGTCGACGTGGCAGGTGTCCCCGCGCACCTCCCCATTGCGCGCGACGGTCGGCTCGCCGACGCTGCCGGCGGCCGTTCCCGGCCCGGCCGGCGGTGCGTAGCTCGTGCGCAGCGGCGGCAGGAACGGCTGCACGCCCGGCAGCAGCCCCGGGCGGAACTCGGCGGAGGCGTGGTCGCCGATGAGCGCACGGCGCTCCGCCGCGTACGCGGGCGAGAGCAGGTGCCGCACGTCCACGTCGTCGTCGCCGAAGTAGGCGTCGCGGTCCGCGTAGGCGAGCTTCTGCGCCTCCAGGATGGTGTGGGCGCCGAGCTCGCCGGACGGGTCGAGCCGGTCGTCGTCGAAGCCGTCCAGGATCGCGAGGGTCGCCAGCAGCGCGGGCCCCTGCCCCCAGGCGCCGGTCTTCGCGATGGTGTGGCCGCGGAACTCCAGCGTCGTCGCCGCCTCGTAGCCCGCGCGGAACTCCGCGAAGTCGGCCTCGGCGATCACGCCGGCGTGGTCGCTGCCCGGCGAGTGCCGGTGCGCGGTCCGCACGAACGCCGACGCCTCGCGGGCGACCAGCCCCGTCGCCCACTCCGTCCGCGCCGCCTCGATGCGCGCCTCCCGGTCGCCGGCTCCGTCGCCGGCGGCGATCAGCCCGCGCAGCACCCGGGCGTACGCGGGATTCGCGATCAGCTCGCCGGCGTGCGGCAGGCGTCCGTCCGGCATCCACAGCGCGGCGGACGACGGCCAGTGCTCGGTGAACAGCGCGGAGACCGCCCCGATCGCCGCGCACACGCGTTCGAGGACGGGGTGCCCGTCCTCGGCGTAGCCGATCGCGAACGCGAGGACGTCGGCGAGCTCCCACGTGCCGTGGTCCTTCAGCAGCAGCAGCCAGGCGTCGACGGCGCCCGGCACGGCCGCGGCCAGCGCGCCGGAGCCGGGCACCAGCTCGAGCCCCTCGCTCCGGTAGTGCTCCGGCGTCGCCGCGCGCGGAGCGGGACCCTGGCCGACGAGCACGGTCGGCGTCGCCGACTCCGCCGTCGTGAAGATCCCGACCAGGTCCCCGCCCGGACCGTTCAGGTGCGGCTCGACCACGTGCAGCACGAAGCCGGCAGCGACCGCGGCGTCGAAGGCGTTCCCGCCGCGCTCCAGCACGGCCTGGGCGCTCGCGGTCGCGAGCCAGTGCGTCGACGCGGACATCCCGAACGTCCCCTCCAGGGTCGGACGGGTCGTGAACGTCGGCGGGGGAGTGAAGGTCATGCTGTCAGTCTCCACCCGCGCGGGAGGCTGCCCGCTAATCCAGGAGGCGGCGGAGCGTCGCCGGCGCACGGTTGCGCCAGGCGTCGGTGACCAGCTCGCGCATCAGGCCCGGTTCGATGTCCGCGAAGTCGACGCGGGCGGAGGACAGCCGCCCGGCGAACCAGCGCTCGGAGCAGTGCTCCGGCCACGCGGCGGTCGCCTCGCGGATGCCGGCCTCGCCGAGCATCAGATTGACCGTGGCCGACTCCGCGTCCAGCATCGTGGCGAACCGGCTGCCGCGCACCCGGAACGCCGGCAGGCCGCCGTGCTCGTACTCTTCCGCCTCCGGCAGTCCCAGAGCGATCGAGCGCACGGCGGCGGCATCCATGTCAGCTGACCGGGCCGGTGTACTTCTCGCCCGGCCCCTTGCCGATCTCGTCGGGGATGGGGGAGGCCTCGCGGAACGCGAGCTGCAGGGAGCGCAGGCCGTCGCGCAGGCTGCGCGCGTGCTGGTCGCCGAGGTGCGCGGCGGACGCGGTGACCAGGCCCGCCAGCGCGTCGATCAGCTTGCGCGCCTCGTCCAGGTCGGTCTGGTGCTCCGGGTCGTCCGCCAGGCCGCACTTGACGGCCGCCGCGCTCATCAGGTGCACCGCCGTCGTGGTGATGACCTCGACCGCCGGCACGTCCGCGATGTCGCGCGTGGCCTCCGCCAGCGCCTCGTCGTGGTGGGATGTGTCGCTCACTGCATTCCTCTGCTAGAATCGTTCGGGCTCCCGGGCATCTGTCCGGGTACGAAAGTGGAGATTCCTCCCACCCGCGCTTGACCGCTTCACTAGGTTACCGGGTTGTTGCACTCCGCCACTGTGCGAACACCTTCGGGTGGAAGCGCAGGGGTAGTCAGGGTGCTGTACCAGGCCTGCGGCTTGGAATTCCTCGGAATTCGAAACGCAGGACTGCGCTGGTGCGTGGAATCCTCTCTTTCGCCGGTGCCGTCGTCCGACGGCCCGAGGCTCGCGAAGCATCGCTCGATCAGAGGAGACAAACATCAGCGAACCCCGTACGAATGACCGTATCCGCGTCCCCGAAGTTCGACTCGTCGGCCCCAGCGGAGAGCAGGTCGGCGTCGTCAAGATCGAGGTCGCACTCCGACTCGCGCAGGAGGCGGATCTGGACCTCGTCGAGGTCGCGCCGAACTCCAAGCCGCCGGTCGCCAAGATCATGGACTACGGCAAGTTCAAGTACGAGGCTGCGCAGAAGGCCAAGGAGGCCAGGCGCAACCAGGCGAACACCATCCTCAAAGAGGTCCGGTTCCGCCTCAAGATCGACAAGCACGACTACGAGACCAAGCGCAAGCGCGCCGAGGGCTTCCTGAAGTCCGGCGACAAGGTGAAGGCCATGATCCTCTTCCGGGGCCGCGAGCAGTCGCGTCCGGAGCAGGGCGTCCGCCTCCTCCAGCGCTTCGCTGAGGACGTCGCCGAGCTCGGCCAGGTCGAGTCCAACCCGACCATCGACGGCCGCAACATGGTGATGATCATCAGCCCGCTGAAGAACAAGTCCGAGGCCAAGGCCGAGGCCAACGCACAACGTGCTGCATCGAAGGCACGCGCCCAGGGGCGCGACCAGGATGCGGTTGCTGAGACAGCCGTCGCTGCTCAGTCCGATACGAGTTCGCCCGCCCAGGCGACGAACGAGGAGAAGTAATGCCCAAGCAGAAGTCCCACTCCGGCGCCAAGAAGCGCTTCAAGGTCACCGGCAGCGGCAAGGTCATGAAGCAGCAGGCCGGCATGCGCCACAACCTGGAGCTCAAGTCCAGCCGCCGCACCCGCCGTCTGAACCAGGACCAGGTCGTCCCCGAGGTGGACGCCAAGGTCATCCGCCGGATGCTCGGCAAGTAGAGACCCGCACACGTAAGGAAGTTTGAGTAATGGCAAGAGTGAAGAGGGCGGTCAACGCCCACAAGAAGCGTCGGGTCATCCTCGAGCGCGCCGAGGGCTACCGCGGCCAGCGTTCGCGTCTCTACCGCAAGGCCAAGGAGCAGGTCACCCACTCGCTCGTCTACGCCTACCGTGACCGCCGTCAGCGCAAGGGCGACTTCCGTCGTCTCTGGATCCAGCGCATCAACGCCGCGAGCCGCGCCAACGGCCTCACCTACAACCGCTTCATCCAGGGCCTGGGCCTGGCGGGCGTCGAGGTGGACCGTCGCATCCTCGCCGAGCTGGCCGTGAACGAGCCCGCGACCTTCGCCGCGCTCGTGGAGACCGCGAAGAAGGCCCTCCCGGCCGACACCTCGGCCCCGAAGGCCGCCGCCTAAGGCGCCGCAGCACCGCACCACCGAAGCGGCCCGGACGACCTCGCGTCGTCTGGGCCGCTTCGTCGTGTCCGGGTCCCGAGGGGCACCGCGTTTTTGCGTTGGGGGGGCCCCAAAGCCCACCACCAGCCCCCCCCAGGTTGCGGCGGGCCGGGGGGGGGCGCCGCCATTATGGTACCCAACGT